>JAITKL010000005.1 GCA_031278405.1 Endomicrobium sp.
CTATATTAGGTAATAAAAAGGTTAAAAAGATAGGAGTTCAAAAAATAAGGTTCTAGAAGTTCCAAATAGTGAAAATTCCAATAAACTTTGGCTATTTCTTGTTGAGGAGGAGAGGGGGATATAAAAGCAATATTTGGATAGAATTTAGCAAGCCTAAAATCATATAAGAAGGTTTATTTAGCTTATATTTATACTTTTTTCAGTGCGGTTTCCAATCTATCCATACCTGATTTTATATTTTTAATAGAAGTTGCATAAGAAAGTCTTATGTATCCTTTAGCTCCAAAAGCCATTCCAGGAACAACAGCAATTTTTGCATAGTTAAGCAAGTAATCTGCAAATTCTAAATCTGTATTTATAGTTTTGTTATCAAAAATTTTTCCAAGCAAGTCCTTAATATTTGGAAAAACATAGAAAGCCCCTTTAGGCTTTATACAGGTTATCCCATGTATAGAGTTAAGTCTAGTTACAATATAATCTCTTCTTTTCTCAAATTCTTTTCTCATATTTTTAATACACTCTTGTGAACCATTTAAAGCTTCAACGGCAGCCTTGATTGAAATTGAACAAGCATTTGACGTGGACTGGCTTTGTATTTTAGACATTGCGGAAATTATATCTTTTTGTCCTGCGGCATAACCTATTCTCCAACCTGTCATAGCATAAGCTTTAGAAACACCATTTATTATTATTGTAAGCTCCTTTACTTGAGGGGAAACTTGAGCTATAGAAATTGATTTAAAATTGTCATATATCAACTTTTCATATATATCGTCTGAAATTATAAAAATTTTATGTTTTATGCACACATCTGCTATAATTTTAAGTTCTTCCTGTGAATATGTGACGCCTGTAGGATTTGATGGCGAATTGATTACTATGGCTTTGGTTTTTTTTGTTAAAACTTTTTCTATAGTTTTAAGCGTAGCTTTAAAATTTGTTTTATCTGTTGGGACAATTACTGCTTTTCCCCCAGCAAGGGCAATCATGTCTGGATAAGACACCCAATAAGGTGCTGGAACTATAACTTCGTCCCCGTCATCAATTATAGATTGAAAAAGATTATACAAAGAATGTTTTGCTCCATTTGATACTATAATTTGTTCAGGAGTGTAAACAAGATTATTGTCTCTTTTGAGTTTTTCTATTATGGCATTTTTTATTTCAAGAGTACCTGGAACGGGACAGTATTTTGTAAATCCTGAGTTTATTGCATTGATTGCTGCGTTTTTTATACTTTGCGGTGTATCAAAATCTGGCTCACCTACACCAAAATTGATAATATCTACTCCTTGCTCCTTTAAAGCTTTTGCCTTTGCATCAATGACAAGCGTCTGCGACGGTTTAATAAATTGCACTCTTTTTGAAATGTTCATGAAATACTCCTTATAGAGAGATAAATATACATGTTTGACAAGTTTTTTTAAATTGTTGTATATTATAATACTCTGGAAAGGAGTAAGTCAAAATGTATGCAATAATTAAAACAGGTGGAAAGCAGTACAAAGTAGAAGAAGGATTAAGTTTAGTAATAGAAAAGCTTAATGAAGCTAAGGTAGGTCAGGAAGTAAGTCTTGACCAAGTTCTTTTGTTTGCTGATGGTGATAAAGTAACGATTGGAAAGCCTATAGTTGAAGGTGCTAAAGTCTTGGCTACCGTAGTAGCTCAAAAGAGAGCGCCCAAAGTGTTGGTATTCAAAAGAAAGCCAAAAAAAGGTTATAAAAAGCTTCAGGGGCATCGTCAGTATGTAACTGAAATCAAAGTTACAAAGATTGGTGTGTAAGTAAATTTAGGAGGCAGCAAAATGGCGCATGTAAAAGCGCAGGGATCATCCACCAATGGTCGTGATTCGCATGGTCAAAGGTTAGGTGTAAAGATATACGGAGACCAAAAAGCTCAAGCAGGAGCGATAATAGTACGTCAGAGAGGGACCAAGTACCATCCCGGAGTAAATGTAGGTATGGGAAAAGACAACACTATTTTTGCTAAAGTTGCAGGAATTGTTAAGTTTGTTAGAAAATCAGGCAACAGATGCTATGTAAATGTGAAACAGTAAAAATTTATGGGTTATTTCCTAAATGTTTATAGATAAAGTTAATATTTCTCTTACAGCCGGGCGCGGTGGCGACGGCTGTATTTCTTTTAGAAGAGAAAAGTATGTGCCTTATGGTGGTCCCAATGGTGGAAACGGTGGTAAGGGCGGCGATATTTATTTTGAAGGAGATCTTCATAAAACTACTCTTTTAGATTTATCTTATAGACCTAAATTTAAATCCGAAGACGGGCATAAAGGATTGCCGAGTAATAAGTTCGGCAAATATGGCGATGATTTAATAATTAAAGTTCCTTTAGGAACTTTAATTATTAAAAACGGCAAACTTTTTGCTGATATAAAAAATACCGGCGAAAAAGTTTTAATTGTAAAAGGCGGTAGAGGGGGTAGAGGAAATGCTTCTTTTAAGACATATAAACACACTGCCCCAAGGATTGCCGAGAAAGGCGAACATGGAGAATGTGCCGAAGTCAATCTTGAACTTCGTTTGATAGCTGATGTCGGTTTTGTTGGTCTTCCAAACGCAGGAAAATCCAAATTATTGTCGCAAATTTCTGCAGCCAGACCCAAAATAGCAGATTACCCCTTTACTACGCTAGCTCCAAACCTTGGAGTCGTTGATTATAATGGTAAGACATTTGTTGTCGCGGATATTCCAGGTCTTATTGAAGGCGCTCATAAGGGGAGAGGTCTTGGCTTTGAGTTTTTGAGACATATAAGACGCACAAAAGTTTTATTGCATATAATAGACGTAAGTGGTTTTGACGGAAAAAATCCTCATGAAAACTATAAAATAATCAATAATGAATTAAAAAAGTATTTTAAATATCTTGCAAAAAAGCATGTCATAATAGTTTTAAATAAAGTTGATTTACCTGGAGCCACTGCAAATGTTAAAGAGTTTAAGAAGTATATAAAAACCAAGAAATTATTTGAAATCTCCGCAGCGACAGGCGAAGGTGTGCGGATTTTAGTTAAAGAAATGGTAAAAATGATTGAAAAACCCCTCGTTTTCAATCCTGAAGAAGAAATAGAAACAGTTCCTGTAAAGAAATATATTTATGAACCTGAGTTTAAGATCCATGTTGGTGAAGATGGTGTATTTGTAGTTACAGGAGCAAAAGTTGAAATTCTTACAGAAATGACAAAATTTAGCGAGGACGAAGCTTTAAGACGTTACCAAAATATCCTAAAAAAAATGGGTTTAGAAATAGAGCTTAAAAATATGGGCGCAAAATCTGGAGATACTGTCCGAATTGGCAATTTTGAATTTATCTTTAAAAAATAATATATACTTTGTAATTTTAATTTAACAAAAGTCGTAGTTAGGATACTAATCGCGGTTTTATCTTTTACCTATGTTTTGGCTTTAGAGGTAGTAAAAAGTTTAATAATGCTGATTGCAAAGTAATTCATAAGCAAAATTATCTATGGTGATAAGTTAAAGCGTTGAAATTTGACATAGCGACTAAAATATGTTATTAAAAAATTCTTTTAGATATTTACGTCGGGCAGTTAGCTCAGTTGGAAGAGCATTTCCCTTACAAGGAAGAGGTCGCAGGTTCAAATCCTGCACTGCCCACATTATAAAGAAGATAAATAGTTGTTATGTCGGACGAAATTTGTTTAATCTCGCAAAACTCCCTCAAGAAACGATACTTCTCTAAAGTTAGCTGATAACAAAGTTGTTATTGTTAAAATTGAAAGTAATGTTATGATATCCGAAAAGAATTGCCAGTTATGCGGTGTAAGTTATTTTACATCACGTAAGAATTGAAGAAACTTTACGTTAAGAAAGTGTTAAAGAAAAAGCGAATTAGTGACGTTTTAATGTATCAAATCAACTATGGCAAATTATGCGAAACATACTATATACATAATGCTGAAGATATAATTATCAGTGTGTTATCTGTTAAATCATTCGTCCAGAAGTATTCCAAAATGGTTAAGTGTTAAAGGTTAAAATGTCTCAAAATAGCAAAAGCAAAAAGCATTGTCTGATACTAGATGATTTTAAGGATAAGTTGCTATACAAAACAGTTTTAGCGGATGGAATTAAAGTTCCCGTTGATATAGATAATATGTACCTGAAGCTTTATGAAGATTGTCCTGACGACTACAAAGAATTTATTTGCTTATTTTCACCAAAAGTTAAATATTCTATTTAAATTTATGAATAGAAAGTTTTTAAAAAATAAGCATTTTAATGCTTAAGAAACCCGAGAACTTCTAGAGCTAATAGAAATTTTTTCATTATTAAAGAAAGAAGGAATTGCCATACAAATTAATAATGACGACTACGATCAAACATTAAAAAAATGTGGCACTTTTCTACAAAGAAAAGAAGGTAGCACAATACCTGAAGGTTTTCAAACGATTAATATTATAAAGTACGATCCAATTTTTTCTATCAGTAGCGGGACAGCTATTACGGAAAGACAAGCCAGTTCTATTAAGGATATATTTAATAGTAAATATATGTGCTGCCAAATTAATCAAATGTTGGAAGCAATAGAAAAACATCCATCCGATGCGATAGGCAAGGCAAAAGAAGTCATTGAATCGTGCTGCAAGACAATTTTAAGCGAGTGTGGCGGTAAGTCGGGTGTTGATAATTTAGATAAATTGGATATACATGAACTTATTAAAAATGTTAGAGAAAAATTAAAATTAAAATCAGAACATCAAGCTGTTAAGCAAATAATCGGTGGACTTTCTGGCATTGCTATCGGTATTGCACAACTGCGCAATGAAAAGGTACGGGACACGGTAAAAATGCTGTCAAATTTAAGGATCCAAGTGTTATTGAAGCAAGGCTATCTGTTGATAGCGCTATTGCGTTAATTCATTTTTACTGGGAATTACATAAACAAAAATCTCAAAATCGGCAAGATACTCCGACTATATAATTAACTAGATCGTAAGTTTTTTAAATTTATGCATTGGTAATCATAAAATATCATGTCTAAAAACTTTATTTTCCAATGTATTCTATATTTTATGAT
>JAITKL010000053.1 GCA_031278405.1 Endomicrobium sp.
CTTATAATAATTGTCGCGGCGTTTAACGTTATTTCTAATCTTTTGCTCCTAAGCGTTCAGAAGTCAAAAGAAATAGGGATAATGTCTGCTATGGGATTTTCAAATTATTCTATTTCAAAAATATTTTTTTACGAAGGACTTATCGTTGGCTCGTTAGGAACAGTATTTGGGATAATTTTTGGCGTTTCTATAAGTTTTGCATTAAAATATCTTGATATATTTAAACTTCCAAAAGGCGTTTACTATGTTGATAAACTTCCAGTTTCTATAATTCCTTTGGATATATTGACAGTGTCCTTAAGTGCTTTTATTATATCTGTATTGGCAGGTATTTATCCTGCGCGACAGGTTGCAAAACTAGATCCTCTTGAAGTTATAAGATATGGTTAGTGATTTTTATTGGAATTAAGTATGAATATAAAAACTGAAAATTTAAACAAACAGTATGCTAAAAAAAACCATGCCGATGTTAAAATATTAAAAAATATAAATTTAGAAATAAAGTCTGGACAAAAAGTCGCTTTAACCGGTCCATCAGGAGCTGGAAAAAGTACATTGATACATATTTTAGGATTGATGGATAGGCCTACTTCAGGAAAGGTTTACATAGATGGAATTGACTGTTTTGATAGAGGCGATAAATATTTGTGCGCCATGAGAAGAGATTATATAGGTTTTGTTTTTCAGTTTCATTATCTTATGTCTGACTTCACAGTTTTGGAAAATATTCTCATTCCTGTTTGGAAAGATAAAAGATCAAAATTAAAACAGGCGCAATATATTTTAAGCAAAGCTGGACTTTTGCACAGACCAGCTCATTATCCTTCAGAACTTTCTGGCGGAGAACAACAAAGAGTAGCTGTTGTAAGAGCTTTAATAAATAACCCTCGCATAATTTTTGCGGATGAACCTACCGGCAATTTGGACGGGCAGACGGGTCTTGAAATAGAAAATTTACTATTTGACGTAGTGGCGGATATAGGTGCTACTCTGGTTCTTGTAACGCATAACGAAGGTCTTGCAAAAAAAGCTGATAGAATAATTAAAATTGTTGATGGTTGCGTATTGTAAGCATAATTCGTATTTTGCATATTAGGGAGAGCATATAGATGAAAATTTTTCTTGACGGAAAGTTAGTTGAAAAGAGAGAAGCAAAAATTTCCGTGTTTGATCACGGTTTCCTTTACGGCGACGGTATTTTTGAAGGCATAAGAGTTTATAATGAAAGAGTCTTTAGATTAAAGGAACATTTGGAAAGACTTTGGTCTTCGGCTAAAGCTATTAATTTGGAAATTCCGTTACATAAGAAAGAAATGGAAAAAGCTTTAATAAAAACCATTTTGGCAAATAAGCTTATTGACGCTTATATAAGACTTATCGTTACAAGAGGATGCGGCGATTTAAGTCTTGATCCCAGAAATTGCACGAAACCTCCTTCTGTAATAATAATAGCGGATCAGATTAAAATGTATACGGAAGAATTCTATGAAAAAGGCATGGAAATTGTAACAGTTTCTACTAGAAGAATAAGGCAAGATTCCCTAAGCCCAAATATCAAATCGCTTAACTATTTGAATAATGTTCTTGCGAAAATGCAGGCTGTAAGAAGTGGTGCTGCTGAGGCTATCATGTTGAATGCCGAAGGATATGTTGTGGAATGTACTGGCGACAATATATTTATAGTAAAAAACGACATTCTTTATACTCCAACAGGTTCTGAAGGTGCATTAATAGGCATAACAAGGGACGCAGTTATAGAGCTTGCAAAAAACAAATTGGGAGTTCCTGTAAAAGAAGTGCGCTTAAGCTTGTATGAGGTTTACACTGCTGATGAGTGTTTTTTAACTGGGACGGCTGCTGAAATAGTTCCTGTCGTTGCAGTTGATTCAAGAATTGTTGGCGACGGCAAACCCGGGAAAATAACAGCTAAGCTTATAAAAGAGTTTAAAGCTTTAGCCCGTTCGTCAGGAACACCGATTAAATAATTTTTGTTTATAATTGGCAGAGATTTGTTTGTATTAAATTATTTATCTGCCGAAAAAACTTTATAGGTTTTAAGCGCATATGCGAAAGATTATAATATTTTTTATCGTATTAGTTTTGCCTATTTCCGTGTACTGTGCTAGAGAGTTTTTTTTAGTTCCTTGCTTGCAAAAATATGTAAGTGTCAAAACCGGGCATGACATATCTATAGGTAACTTTTCATTATCTCCGTTTAAACTATCTCTTAAAGATGTTGATGTTGACGGTGTTATAAGAGTCCGAAAGATTACTTTCAAATTAAATCTATTAAAATTTCTTTTTAATTTTTTCTCCCCTCTAGGAAGTATAAGACAAATTGAAGTATCTAATATTGAGATTGATTTAAAAGAAAATCAAGATGTTTCAGCTCTAAAACCAAGCAAAAAGAAAGCTGTTTTAAAACTTCCTGAAATGAACATTGACGTTCATATCAATGAAGTTTTAATTAAACAAGGAACAGCGTTTTTCAATATAACCGACATTTATGTATATGTTGATACAAATACGATAAAATTAGATTCAGTTTTACATGCAGTTGGTAAATCAATTAAACTTAAAGCTTTATTAACACAAAAGGAAGGCTATATTTTTGATGGAATAGCTGTCTTTAAATCTAAAAATATACTTATAAATTCTAAAGGGATTATTAATTTATTATCCTTTAATTCTGACTGGAATATATCTATTGTAAAGTTGAATTATAAAGGTTTTGATTTTGGCGGAGCTTCAGGGACTTTATTAAAAAACGAAAAAGGCGTTGATATTGAATTTGCAGGTAAATTCGGAAAATTTAAAGCAAATGGTCTGCTTGGCAATACAATAAATGCAGAAGCATTTATTGATCTTTCTCAAACAAGCAAATTTGTATCCGGCAGATTTAACATGAGTTTTAAAAAACAAAAAGAATTAAAAGAATTAAATATCAAGACTTCAAAATTGAATGTTTTTAATTTTAATATAGGAAGCTTTGAATTGTTAAGCAATAAAAACGATAACGATACGTACAAAGTTGTTTGCGACTATGGTTTGAGAAGACGTTTGGAAGTTATTTATTTACAAGGCGGAGATTATGAGGGTGATTTAATTGTAAGAGATAAAAAAGCAGGATATATAAAAGGAAATATTAGAAAAGGGACAATTACTGTTGATGCTAAAAATATAAATGTAACTGATATGCCTCTAATCACTGTTGCGATAGAGGGCGCTGATGGAAGGGTGAATATTTCTGGCAATATAAATGAAGCTTCAGGCAAGATTGATTTCTCTTTTATATCCAATATGAACATGACTGACGCCAAAGGGACCGTAATTCGCGATAAAGACAAATATACCTTTGATTTTTATAAATGTGACGATTCAGTTTTATTAAAGCATGTCGTTTCAAGAGGCAATGTAATATATACAGATTTTAAATTTAAAGAAGTTAATATTTTGAACGTTTTACGCGTTATAGGACATTCAGAAATAGATATTTCAGGACTGGCGGATGGTAATATGAGTTATGAAAAAGATGTAGGTATAAAACTTGATCTTAAAGCTTTTGACGGAACATTTTATGGGAATAATTTTAAAGAATTTGAAGTAAAAGGAGAAGTGGATTTAAATAAGATAGAGATTGAGCGTTTTGTTATCAAAAATACTTCAAATATCGCTATAGTCGATATAAAAGGACTGATAGGTTTTACAAATGAAAACCCTAAGTCTTCTATGTATATTGACTTAAAAGATATTATTGTAAGAGGTGTTAAAGCAAATTGTAATAGTGAATTTCACGGTTATTTAAACGATGGGAAAGCGATAAAAGGCGTGCTAAAGAGCGTTGGAGTAAAGATAGGCGATATTTCTTTTGGAAACATGGAAGCCGATGTAAATATCTCACCAAAAAAATTAAAATTGTTAAATTTAAAATCTGATAATGGCTTGAATGCGACACTATCGGCAAATTTAAAAAGAAACGAGATAGCTGGCATTATTGATTTCAAAAATACAAATATAGAAGGAGTATATCCTGGAATTGTTGGATTTTTAGATGCTTCTGTAAAATTTTCAGGAAAATTAAATAATCCTTATATTGAAATTTCATCTTTGTTTAAAAAAGGTGTTTATTTATCTCAACCCTTACTGTTTAAGGGTGAATTTTTCGGAAAAGGAGAAATTCGTTTTCGTGATAAAAAACCAGAACTTAAGATACTTCTTGAGACTAAAAATGCTTATGTCAGTTCTTTAAAATTAAAAGATCTTAAAACTGAGATTGAAATTGTCAACAAAAACATCACAATAAAGTCTGCTTCTGCAAAAATTTCTAATAGTGAAATAAGGATTGATAAAGGTTTTTGTGATTTAAATAACAATAAATATTTTTTAGATTTATTTTTGCTAAATATTCATGCTGGACCGGCGAATTTGTTTGGAAACGTTAAACTCTCTGGTGATATACTAGAAGAGAATGGGGTTTCTATATTTAATGGTACTGTTGATTTAAATAATTTATGGGTGAATAAATATAAATTAAATCATTATCTTTTTGATTATTTATTTAAAGAAGGCAGATTAAAACTTTTTCAAAAACCAAGTGACGAAAATAGTGATTTTGACTTATCCGGTGAAATTATTTTTGGCGACACTTTATCAGTGAAGAAATTAAATGTTGTAAGAAAATTGTCATATTTTGATATGTCAGGAAATTTTTCAAAAGATCGCATAAATCTTGAAGTTGCAGGTTTTAGTATTGATTGGAAATTTATGTCAAATCTTTTTGATTTACCTGCAGGATTAGAAGGCGATGCTGATATACATATTAAACTCAAAGGTGACGTGAGTTCTCTTGATGGCAATATGTCAATAGCTTCAACAAATGGGACTTTGATGAATGTCCCGTTTGATAAATTAGGCGTTTATATGGATTTTTATAATGGTCGCGTTTATATAAAAGAAGCGCTTGTCTCAAAAAGAAACGGTATAAAAATTGCTGTAAAGGGAAGTTTTCCTATTTGCTTAAGCGAAAAAACACCTAAAGAAATTGTAGACCTTTCCTATGAGGTTGAAGATAACAAACTTGGTATCTTAAAATATCTTTCAGACGGTTTTTTAAATCCTTCAAACGGTAAATTATTATTGAAAGGCACTATAAACGGAAGTTATAAGAATTTAAAAAGCAACGGAACATTTTTAATTTCTGACGGAATATTTCATTCTAACGACTATCTTGATAAAATAAAAAATGTAGCGGTTGAAATATTTCTTACTGACAATTTAATTAAAATTAATAAGTTTACATTTAATGCAGGGGCAGGCAAAGTAAATATTGCAGGACGAATAAAACTTAAGAATTTTATTATAAAGGATTTTGACATTAGAGCTGTTACGGAAGGGGAAAAAGGAATACCTATATCTGTGCCTCAATTGCCTGTTTCAAAATTTATGGGATCAAAGTCTCTATTGAAAGATTATTCGTCAGGGGAACCTTTGTTTGATATTAAAATTACAGGAACTCCACAAAAACCTTTGATTTCTGGTTATATTGTTTTGGAA
>JAITKL010000027.1 GCA_031278405.1 Endomicrobium sp.
AAACTACTGTACAAAAATTTGCCATTATGAAAACAATCTGCAAATTCTTTTATTGGAGCACTATTTATAAGGTTACCTCTGACTTTTCCGGTAGTAATTGAAAGCTTTATTCCATGATACGACTTTTTCTCCATCTCAACAACCATAGTTTTAACCATGCTCTCTGGCTCTTATGGCTACCATCATTCCATGAGCACTCAACTGATAACTACGACATCAAAGATCTTCTTTCATTTTTCAAATCTTCTACAAGATTGTCCATTGCTGCTTTTAGAATCTCCATATCATTGGAATCGTTTATAAAGGTAACGTCTGCCATATTGGCTGTTTTTCTAAGCTGTTGTCCTGAACCTGAAGTTTGAGATTCCTTTTTTTCAAGCTCTATAAACTTTTCCCATGTTTGAGGATCACCATGTTTTTTCCTTTTCTTCATTCTTTCAAAACGAACATCCTGAGGAGCGTCAATATTTATCAATACAAAATCCTTTCTTTTTCTAAGTTCATTTACCTCTTCTGAATGCCTTATTGAAGTTATGCAATACTCGCCTGCATCTTTTGCTTTCTCCAAAACTTTTTTTACTAAAACTCCGTTGCCTTTTTCTTCACGAAGCTTTGTACCGAACGTAATAAGATTTTCTCTTGTAGAGTCAAGTCCAGCTTCTTTCATCATCTCTCTTATGACGTCAGACAAAGAGAAATGTTTATATCCGTGTCTTTGCGATATATAGTCTGCAACTGTATCTTTCCCTGAACAATAAGAACCGGTCAGTCCTATAATCATTTATACCCCTAATTATGAATTTAATAATTTTACTAAGAACTGTATTTACGTCAATATTTACTATACACTTTTTACAGGTTTCCCGCATAGTGGAGAATGGATGCCCTGCTAGGGAGAAATATTGAGAAATGACCTTTGTTTATAACAATGTTAGTTTATAATTGAAAAATCTATATCTTTTGCTTCATCGTAATCTTTAATCTATTTTGATAACAATTCAACTTAAATATAGAACTATTAAAGTCGTAAATATTATAAATTGCGGGGGCAGGATTTGAACCTGCGGCCTTCAGGTTATGAGCCTGACGAGCTACCGAGCTGCTCCACCCCGCGATTATGAAAAAATTGTACACATTTTATTTACTCTTGTCAAATTTATCCGCTTGTTAGTCTATTTTCAAGAGCTTTCAAGACTGAAATACCAGTTACAATACTGATTTTTGAGCATTTGTCGTAAAGCTTGCTATATTCTTATTTAATATATCGCCAATTGTTTTAATTCGTCACAACGACTGCAACACATTGTTCATTTTTCTGCCGTTTCTAAGATTTAAATAACCGTACATTATAAGCCCATTGCCACCTTTTTATAAAGCCAAATTACTACTGGAAGATATTTCCATTCAAATCCCCATTTTAACGTTTAACAAAAATTCTTTTACAGTTATTTATTTCTCCAAACATTTATATATGCGATAAAAAAATTTAAAAATTGTAAATTTGATAGATTTTGGTATCTCTATAATCGTTTGATGCGGACATCTATCAATTTTAGAATTATTTTTGTTTACAGCTATCGCAAAGTTTATCTTGTCATATTCGTCAGGGATACTTAAGAAAGAAAACGAGAAAGCCAACTCTGCACTTTTATCAAAAATAGCGCTAGCAACGTCTATATTTTTCTCCATCCCATCTACAAGTAGCATTTTTGTCTGCTTTAAAACTTAAAATTACAGAAGATTTTAACACTTTAGAAACTCGATGCATTACCCTGACACTTACACCGGTCTTATAAAAACTTGATTTTTTCTATTCGTCAAAATTTGAACTTTTACTGTCAACTCTTATATTTTCGAAATCGCCCAAATTTAATTTGTCCACCAAAACATCTCTTGGAATATTATTATCCCTCAACAGTATCTATCCAAACGTCGAAATTTCCGTTAATCCACGACCATGCTGTTAAATGTTAAATTTATTATTATGTCTTTCGGAGGAATTTTGCAAGATAATCACTTACTCTTACTATCTCTAATCTCATCGTCAACTCTTGGTTTGTTCGTAAAGTTTTGTTAAAAATCAACCATCGTTTTATTAAGTTATCTCTGTCTAATCAGAAATAAACTTAACCGCAACGTTTGACATAGAGCCCTATCTATAAAGTCACATTTCCAACAGTTTAAAGCCAAACCGTTCTTCATAATAAGATAATAAGAATGGCGGTTTCAATATATCATTATATATCATAAAGCGTCTTTTAGGATAAACAAATCTTTTTTTGCGGTAATTTATCTCTTTTGCCGTGTATGTATCGCAAAGCAAAAGAAGAATTAGATAATAAAAGAAGGCGTTACAGCAACTTCAAAACCACCCTCTCTGTTGAGCTTTTTTATGTTTAGAAACTATCTTTCCGCAGATTTCAATCTGTTTATCAATAACTTCTCTTTTTCATCTTCGCTAAAATCTTTCTCTTCATCATACAAAAATTTAATAAATTCATCGCTTTTGTACCAATAAAAGTAAACCATGACAAATTAAACCAAACATGCAAATCTCTAAAATTTTACTCTTCAAACATACTTCCATCTAATTTTTAAGATTTCTTGTTGTAAAGCTGAGACTAATGCGGAAAAGGCAAAATCATATTTTCTAAGTTTACTAAAAAGAAACTTGACAAAATAAAAGTTTTTTCATCTTGCGCCAAAAGTTTTGCGTCTTCTCTTTTAAGGTTAAGTCCATAAATCTGCCTTTGGCTTTGCTAAAGCATACTCTTCAAACTACATTATAATAAATGTGGAGCTAAATTTATGTTGGATTTTATTTTAGGAAAATTGTCAAGTGTTGCGACTATATCGTAGTAATCTTTGGTAGCATGAAGCCTTACCCACGTTAGAACTTGAAATTATTCCCATTTTTGGAATAAATACGACGAATTCCTAATTTGTAAAAACTTTATCCACATCAAAAATTACATCAAAATAATACTTGTATTTATATAACAAAAAATTCAAACTCTTTACCTAAATCTACTTTTACTCCATAAATTTTAGCAAATCCAAGATCTCCGGTATAGGCAGTCGCATCTCCCCAAAGCTGAAAAAAGAAAGTAGACAATTCCTGAACTAAATGCATTAAATGGACAAATACTAAAAGAAATCCCAATGTATTTATTCCGCAATATCCATGCTGTTTTTAAAAAGAATGCAAAGTCTTTATCTTCGTAAGGCATTGCAAAAGCATTATCATATTTTTCTGGAAAAACCTCTTATGAAGCAATTTTGCAGATATTTTAATTCTTTTGTCAAATTTTCCTATCACATTTAAATTTTAAATTTAAGTATTGAGACAAAAATATCTGAGGATTTGTGCTCTGGTGACTATAGTCCTATATTTGAATAATATGCTGCTCTAATTTGTAAGGTCGTAATCTAAAATAAGAGAAATTGTTGGCGTAACAGAGACATTTACCGAATCAGAATCAAATTGATCCACAGGAAGAGAAGATGTCGCAAACAGAAACATTAAAAAAATCGCAAATGCGTATCTCTTAATAGATTGGAATTATAGTATTTTGTCTTTCGCAATTCAATTACTTTTTCATTTCATAACCGTTGCTTTCAACAACTGCATATTGACGAATAGGAATTCCGTTTCTTGAAACCATTATAATATCCGCATTTTTAATTTTACTAAAATTATCTTCCATATCTTTATCCACATTTACGACTGCAATTTTTGAATAAGCCAAATCATCCGGAATAGTCCAATACTTAAACTGTTTTACAGGCAACGGTCCTGTTAATACTTGTAATTTGTTCTTTGTGTAATAAGCCATAGCGCCACCCCACTGCTGACTATCTGCTATAACATATTTAATATTTCTTTTTAAAAGATTATCTCCGAGATCTCTCCAACCATAGAACAAATTAGTGGCATCAACAAGAGCAGCACGACGCGAAAAAAGCCTCAAAGGAACAATTGCATACTTAGCGTGCAAACCCAAAAGAAAAGATATAATAAAATCAAATAATATTCCATATACTAGAATCTTTCTTTTTATTTTTGAGTTATTTTCAAGCAAATAAGCACAACACATAATGCTGAAAGCAAAATAGGCAAAGGCAGGCCAATTTGCTTCTGGATTTCTTTTTAAAGCCGTAAACATAAAAAACATTATTATTGGCACAGAAAAAGATACAATAAAAATCTTTTTTGAATTCTTTGAACAAAAATAACAGATCGCCGCGATAACACCGGAAATAAAAATAACAGGTCCTACAGCAAGACACTGTGAGCCCAAATACTCAAAAATATAATCAAAATGAATTTTATTGCTCGCCAAACCGTGATGAAGTTGAAATGTGAAAGAAACCCATTCATGCTGTAAATTCCAAATAATAACAGGCAAAAACACAATGAAAGAGACAATAAACATAAGATAAAAATGTTTATTTTTAAACCAATACCATTTTCTGTCTGCAATTATGTACACAAAAAGGCTTAATCCAAACAATACAGCGGTATATTTTGACAGAAGAGCCAAGCCAAAAAACAAGCCTGTTATATACCAATACTTTGTTTGAACACTTTCAATCAAACGCCACAAATAATAAACGCTCAAAGAGAAAAACAAAAATACAGGCGTGTCAGGGGTTATTACTATAGAGGCTATCATCATTTCAGGCAAAGTATTTAATACGATAACAGCTGCTGCAGCTATAATTTCATTAAAAAGCTTTTTAGCCAGATTCCATATTAAAAAGCTGATTATTATAGTCGTTATTATAGAAGAAAATCTTACTGCCACTTCGGAGTTAGAAAATAAAGTAGTTGCTTTTATAAACCACGCCACCATTGGAGAATGGTCAAAGTATCCTAGAGCTAAATGCTGGGACCAAAGCCAATAATACGCCTCGTCTGGATGAAGTTCTATAGAAGCAGATAAAAATATTTTAAACAAAACAACAAAACCAGCAATAAAAAAAGCTTTTTTTCGGCAAAATAATCTATCCATAAAAACTCCGACTAGACGAATTCATTCGGCTATCGGCTCATAATTTTACTACTTTGTACACGGTATTGCAATGTTGGGCAAGATTTGCTAACTTTATAAGTTATGATAAAAAATACTGATTCTTTTGAAGTTTTCACAGATTGTTCTAAATTTCCGTTAAGCAGACCTTGCGTTTACCAAAAAAATAACAACGTCATTTGCAAAGAATGCAAAAACTATTCAAAACTTTCAGCTAAGGAAGATAATAAACGCATTCTAATTGTTAAACTTGGAGCTATGGGCGATGTTTTAAGAAGTACTTTTATTTTAAATGGTTTAAAAGAAGTCTTCCCTAAAAGCGAGATATCTTGGATTGTTGATATAAAAAACGCCGCCGTTCTTGAAGGCAATAATCTGATAGATAGAATAATAATACATAACGACGTAAATGTCATAAAATATCTTGTAAACGAATTTTTTGACATTGTCATCAACTTAGATTTAGCTTTTGAAAGTTTATCTCTTACAAAACTCTCAAACAAAAAAGAAGTCCTAGGATTTACTTTGGACGATCGCAGAAACATCATAACTTCAAACAATTATACTAAAGAATGGCTTAAAACAAGCGCTTATGATAAGCTTAAGAAAGCCAACACTTTTACATATCAATATTGGATGTCTAAAATAGCCAAACTACCAAAAGACAACTATGAAATAATTGTTCCCTTGCAAAAAAAATCAATAGAGAAAGCTGAAAAATTTTTAAAAGACAATAATATAAACCGCAATAAAAAAATTATAGGAATAAACTCTGGAGCAGGCAATAGGTGGAAATTAAAAAAATGGACATCAAAAGGATTTATTGAAACCGCAAAATATTTCTCGCAAAAAGGATATTTCGTTTTATTGCTCGGCAGCGCTCAGGATAAAAGCGAAATTGACTTGATTTTAAAAGAAAATATGTCAAATGTTATATCAACAGGAATTGACAATACTATTCCAGATTTCTTTGCAAAAATAAATCTATGTGATGTAATTTTGTGCGGAGACACTATGGCTTTGCACGCTGCTGTAGGACTTAAGAAAAATATCGTAGCTCTTTTTGGTCCAACTTCAGTCAATGAAATAGAAATATATTCCAAAGGCGTAAAAATACAATCTAATAAAAATTGCGTAGTTTGTTATAAGCAGGAATGCGATTTAATTGATAACTGTATGGAGTCAATCGCAGCAAAAAATGTTATAAAAGCAATTGAGCAATACTTATAATTTATAATCCTAAATCTTGCAGTTCAAATTGAGGGTTTTATGAAAACTGTCGTAATGGTGCCAACATATAACGAAGTTTCTAATATAAAGCTAATGATTGATGAAATTTTAAATTGTGGAGCAAACGCAGATGTTTTGATTGTAGATGATATGTCTCCCGACGGAACGTATAAAATAGTTGAAGAAATAGCAAAAACAAATAATAAAGTATATCTTCTATTAAGAAAAGAAAAAAAAGGTCGAGGATATGCAGGCAAAGACGGATTCTTAAAAGCTCTTGATATGAAAGCCGATTATATAGTTGAAATGGACGGGGATGGCTCTCATTCTCCTAGATATATCCCAGAATTTTTAAAAACAATAGAAAAAGAAAATTGTGATGTAGTTATAGGATCTCGCTATATCAACGGCGGAAAAGATGAAGAAAGATCAATAGTTAGGCAAATAGCAAGTAATTTTTCAAGACGGTATTTATCTTTTATATTAGGAGTTAAAATACAAGATCCCACCTCCGGTTATAGAATGTTTAAAAGAGTAGCTCTAACTAAATTCGTCACTGAATTAACAGCAAGAGACCCTTTCATAGTTACTGAAGTTCTATACAAAATTAAAGAAAATAATTTGAAAGTCAAAGAATATCCAATAATATTCCTTGCTAGATTTTCAGGCAAATCAAAACTTCGTCTAGGAACTTTAATAACATACTTATTCAAAGTTTTAAAACTTAAATTAACAGGAAGATAAATGAATTATAAGTTATGGTTTTGGATTGTAAATGTCGCCACAACACTATTGCGACTGTTAATAATAGGTAAGATAGGACTAACTGTAGACGAAGCTCATTACTGGGTATATTCTAAATTTCTGGACTTTTCGTATTTTGATCATCCTCCTCTAATTGGTTACATAATTAAAATATCAACATTAATTTTCGGCAACACTGAATTTGCAGTAAGATTTTCCACAGTGTTAATTTTCTTTTTTGCAATTTGGATATTTTTTATATGCGTTAAAAAACTTTACAATGAGAGGACGGCTTTTGTCGGCGTATTGTTATTAAATATTCTCCCTGTATTTTCTTTTTTGGGTTCTGTAATAGCCGTTCCAGATTCTCCACTTGCTCTATTTTGGCTTCTCTCGCTTCTTATATTTATCATAATAATTGAAACAAATAATAAAAAATATTGGTATTTGCTGGGCATTACGACAGGGTTTGCAATGCTTTCCAAATATAACGGCGTTTTGATACCTTTCTCAGTGTTTTTATTCCTTATTTTTTCGCCAAAACATAGATTTTGGTTTAAAAATAAAGAACCATATTTTGGACTTGTTCTGTCTGCCATAATCTTTTTACCTGTTGTAATATGGAATATAGAAAACAATTGGGCATCCTTCGGATTCCAGTTAAATCATGGGTTTGGACATTCTTCGCCTAAATTTTCATTAATGCTTTTTGGTATGTCCATAGTAGCACAAGCTGGATATATTTCCCCATTGCTGTTTTTAATGTTTATAATCACCGCCTTCTTGTGCGTTAAAGAAACTTACAAAAAAAAGGATAGAACAGCTCTTGTTATTTCTTGTTTCTCGCTGCCTACTTTACTCCTTTTTAATGCAATAGCAACATTTAATGAGATACTTCCTCACTGGACCGCTATGGGATATTTAGTCTTATCAATATATGCAACTTATTTAACATTAAAATTTTGGCGTGTAAAATGGTTTAGATTTTATTCTTATGCTGCTTGGGGTTTAGCTTTACTTATGACTATCATAGTTCCTCTGCATGTTTTGTACGGAATTATTCCAGTTGAAAAATTCATGCCAAAAGATAAACTTGAAAAAATAGAACATGGTATATCGGAAAGCGAGAGGATTGACTTAACGAATGAAGTTTATGGCTGGAAAGAAGTAGGAAATGAAATAAAACGAATATTAAATTCTTATTCAAAAGAAGAAAGACCTTTTATATTTACATATAAAAGTTATTTGGCAAGCGAACTTTCAGTATGCGTTCCCGAACTTAGAGTATTCTGCATAAGCGACAAAATAAACGCTTACGACTTTTGGCAAAGAGACTTAAAAAAAATAAAAAATAAAAATGGATTATACATATGTAATGATTACTTCTTTTCAGAGCCTAAAAACAGATACGGTACAGATGTATTTTCATCATATACCGAAATCAAAGAGTTTCCTATATACAGAAATGGCAAAAAAATTAAAAATTTCTATTTTATATTTTGTAAGTCTTTCAATCCGTCTAAACTTCCGCAGTCTTACGCCGCTATAAATTTGAAAACAAAAAAAAAACTCAGCCAAGAACTTTTAAAATTTGATCATTTTGTTTTCAAATTTATAAACTCAAACTTAAAGTCTAAATTTTTAGATTTTTTTGCATCGCCTATTTCATATTATGACGCTAAAAACTTTAACTTAAGTTTTTTTATAACGCTTACAATATGTATATTTATCCTATGGAAAAATAAAAAAGAGCATTTCTGGACAAATCTCGCTCTCATGACAAGCACAATGGCAGTAGGAGCTGTGATAGTTCATTTTCTAAAACATTATTTTGAAAGACCTCGTCCTTTAGAAATATTTGGAGAAAACGCAAATATAATCTCTGAAAAAGTATATACACTTTCTTTTCCTTCAGGACATACAGAGCTTGCGTTTTCTTTATGCACTTTCATGTTTGCAATGGTTAAAAAATACTGGTATTTATACATACTATTTGCTTTTACTTCAGGATTTTATAGAATTTATGTAGGAAGTCATTTTCCTTCAGATGTTCTTGTAGGAGCATTTATAGGAGTCTTTTCTGCATATATAATAGTTATGCTATTAAGTAAACACGCTAATAGGGATAGAGAATGGAAAAATAAAATAGAGAGTAAATATCAAGATATAAGAAGAAAGGGGGGAGAAAAAGAATAATTAATGAAAAGATTCTTAAGAAATCACTTTAAATTCAATAATTGTTTGAAAATAAGACATTTTCCAGTAAACCCTTTAGCATTAAACAACAAGCATTGCTTTTATATTCTAAAAGATGGTAAGATTCATTGTATACACTTACACTCCCACTTTTAAGTTAATCTCTACAAAAGTACCATAAACAAAAGCTGTTTTTGCAAAACAAACTATCATTCTATCATTGATAAAATGAAACTTAGAAACATTTTATCTTTCATTATTTTTCTCCTCTCTTGTAGTAAATTAAAAAGAGCTGACAAAAATGTCAACCGTCAACTCTTTTGTTTTTATATTATTTAAAGGTATAAATCTAAGACTCAAACAGGTTAATTTGATGGATGTGTATCTTCCGAAATTGCAAAAATATATACAACGACTGTAAAAAATCAAATTCATAATATCTCTCAAATTTTTACTTATGTCTTAAGCAATACAATACAAATACATAGCATAGTATAAAAAACAATTTAAAAGATTGTTTTGCACTATATCAAAAGTCAAAATTTCATTATTTCATTATTTTATTAGCCAAATTTAAAATTTTACTTGACAGTGATTATTTGCTTCAATATAATTATTCAATTATGAAAATACACAAATTTAACTTCTTGCAGTCTTCAATATTGTCGTTGATTTTTATTTTGTCGTTTTATGCAAATTCAAGTGCCACTGTTGTATTAGAAAATCCGTATGAAGAGCAAAACCTAGCAATTAAATCAGATTCCGCAAAATCTGAAAAAACAAAATATATAAGAGGTATACATCTTTCAGCTTGGATAAGCGGCTCGGAAAAACACAGGAAATTAACACTAGAACTTTTTGCAACTACAGAATTAAACACCGCAGTTATAGACATAAAAGAATATGAAGGGCAAGTTTATATAAAAGGTGTAAAAGAAGCAGAAGCAAATAAAGCCTACGTCGTGGCAATTCCAGACCTTGAAAAATATATTCTTCTTTTAAAAGAAAATGACATTTATACTATAGCAAGAATAGTGGTTTTCAGAGATAACACCATTTCCAGAAAGATACCTTCTTTAGCAGTCAAAAATCCTGACGGAACTATTTGGACAGACAGAAAAGGAGTAGCATGGCTTGATCCTTATAATAAAGATGTTTGGGATTATAATTTAAAAATTGCAGAAAAAGCTACTGATATAGGTTTTGATGAAATTCAATTTGATTACATAAGATTCCCTTCCGACGGCAACACAAAAAATTGCAGATATAGCAAGCCTCACTCAGCAACAGAAGCCTCAAAAGCTTTGATAGGTTTCTTGAAAGAAGCAAAAAGACGTCTAAATTCGAAAGGAGTCAAAATATCTATTGACGTTTTTGGACTTACAACAACAGCTACCGACGATATGGGAATAGGTCAAAAAATAGTAGAAATGACAGAGCAGATTGACTATGTAAGCCCTATGGTTTATCCTTCACATTACGCGAAGTTGACTTATGGCATAGCAGATCCAAACAAAGAACCGTATAAAGTTGTTTACAACTCTATTGAAGGAGCATTAAAAAGAATTCCAGAAGAAAAGTTGCGCCCATGGCTCCAAGATTTTAGTCTAGGATACAAATATGGCAAAAATGAAGTAAGAGCGCAAATGCAGGCTTGTTACGATAATAAAATAGGAAGTTGGCTGCTTTGGAATCCAAAATGCATATATACAAGAGATGCTTTAAAAGATAAAGACGAGGAAAATACTTTTCAAATAAGTAATCCACCTACAAGTGAAATGTTAAAAACTACAGGCAAACAACAACAGATATCTCAAAATAAATAATTTAAATGTTTTAATGAAATTTTGCATTTGCACTGCCTGTTCACATTTTTGAAGACTATTATTCTTCCGACAACAATTCTCCTAAAGTGTGTTTGTCATCTTGATTTACAAACTGTTTAACAAGTTCTTTTTCCCTATCAAATTCAAGGACTTTCGCAGAAACTTCTATTTTTCTTTTGCCAGAATCAATTTTTATTATTTTAACCTCTAACTCTTCGCCGTCAGCAAAAACTTGCGGTTTTTTAAATCTTAAAGAGGACGCTTCGCTATTTTTTATAGACGCTTCAATTCCGGGTTCAAGCTCTACAAAAGCACCAAAATCCGTAATTTTCGCAACTTTCCCTTTAACTACATTCCCTAACTTATATTTCTTATAAGGATCCCGAGTGACGTGTTTTAATGAAAGAGAAATTTTCTCATTTTGTGGGTTTACTCCCATAACAATAACTTCAACCTCATCTCCTTTGTTTAGAACATCTTTTGGATGATTTATTTTTTTAGTCCATGAAAAATCGCTTATATGAACAAGTCCTTCTATACCTTCAGGTAATTTTACAAAAGCTCCAAACGGCACAAGATTTTGAACTGTGCCTTTAACTACGTCGCCTGGAGCATAATGCCTAAATGCTTCGTCCCAAGGATTAGAAAGAGTCTGTTTGACTGATAAAGCTATTTTTTTATTTTCCTTATCAACACCTATAATTTTCACTTCTATATCTTGCCCTTTCTTTGCTTCTCTTTTTAAAGCTACCTCGCTGTTGTTCCAAGCGTATTCGGAAACATGAAGCAATCCATCAACACCAGGCTCAAGCTCTACAAAAATACCATAGTCCATGATCGAAGTAATTTTTCCTTTTATAACCAAACCAACCGGAAAACGCTCAGTAATAGAATCCCAAGGATTTGCAATAAGATTTTTTATGCTCAAAGAAATCTTACTGACTGTTTTATCAACTTTTATTACCTGAACTTTTATCCTTTGCCCTACATGCAGCAAATTCTCAACTTTTTTCACTTTATACCAAGCAAGTTCGCCTATATGCAATAGACCGTCTATTCCACCTATGTCAACAAAAGCACCAAAATTTGTAATTCTTGAAACTGTTCCGTCAAGTACTTGCCCTTCGGAAACAGAAGCAAGAGCAGTTTCGCGAGATGCATTTTTCTCATCTTCAACAATTTTTCTGCGGGAAACGACTATATTTTTCTTTCTTATATCAAGCTCTATAATTACGAATTCATATGTTTTACCTATATAAGATTGCGTATCTTTTACAAAATGAATATCAAGCTGAGAAATGGGAAGAAATGCATTTATTGCGCCTAAATCAACAATAAAACCTCCTTTTATAGTTCTCAAAATTATTCCTGTTACATGGCTACTGTTATTAAAAGCATTTTGTAATTCATATATTTTGGCTTTTTCAACAATTGCTTTATAAGAAAGTATAGGAAGATTCTGCGTATTCATAACTTTTACTTTTACCTTTGCACCAACCTTAAGCTGAGAAGGAATCTTCCCATCTTCAAATTCTTTTTTAGGTATCATCCCTTCAGATTTCATATCTAAGTCAGCCATAAAACCGTCTACAGTTTCTTCCACAATAACTACATCCAACTCTTGTCCAAATTCAACTTTGCTTGGTTTATCATAACTTTTCATCAAATCGGACATGCAAACGTCTTCACTCTCTTCAAAAATTGTTTCATCTAAATTTTTACTTTCTGCCATTTTCACTTTCCTCTCTTTGCAATATCCGTTTGGAGAATCTCTCCAAGTCTCCTTTGTACGCTTTTTATTATATTATCAGGAGTTGAAGCTCCTGCAGTTAAACCTACAGCTTTAACATTGTTAAACCATTTATCGTTTAATTCGTCTATAGTTTCAATATGATATGTTTTTGATTGAGCTTTACATATTTCGGCAAGACGCGTAGTATTTCCTGAATTCTTACCACCTATAACTATCATCAAATCAACCTTCTTGGCAAGCTTTTTCGCAGACTCCTGCCTTTCAAGCGTTGCTTTACATATAGTATTGTAAATATTAACCTTAAATCTTTTCTTTAAAATTTCAACAATAACGTTAAAATTTTGAGGAGTCTGCGTTGTCTGGCTTACAATATTTAACTCACCTGTCCCTTTAAATTCAAGTGCTTCCATAGGATTTTCAATAACAATACACTTGTTACTTGCTTTATAAGAGACAAGCGCCTCAACCTCAGGATGAGAATTCTCGCCAACTATTACTATAGTTGTTTTTTGCGAACTTAAATTCTTGATTATATCTTGAGCTTTCTTAACAAATGGACAGGTAGCGTCTATAATATATAGTGTTTTATCTTTTTTAAGCCTATTGCGCAATTCTAAAGATATGCCGTGAGTTCTTAGAATTATACAGCCACTTTTGACACAGTCTATGTCATTTAAAATTTTCACGCCTTTTTCTTTAAGACGTTTAACTTCTTGAGGATTGTGGATTATTGGTCCTAAAGTATAGACCTCAGATTTTTCATTCAAAGTTTTTTCTACTAAACCTATGGCTCTTTTAACGCCAAAACAAAACCCAGCATTAGCAGCTGTCTTTACTTCAACATTTTTATCCACTAAATGCTCCATTACATTTTTGATATTTCATCCAAAATTTTTTGTGATAAGCCTATATAATCATTTTTTGAAAAATTTTTTGGAGGATATATAGGTTTTCCGAATTTTATTTTTATCCGCTTAAACTTTAACATCATGTTCGTATTCTCTATTTTGACAGGAATTAACGGAACTTGAGCGTTGCACGCCACCATACCCGCTCCAGCTCTGGCTTTTCCTAATTTTCCATCTCTAGAACGAGCGCCTTCTGGAAACATCAAAAGCAAGCACCCTTTCTCAAGGAGAGAAAATGCATGCCTCACAGCAGATATATCTTGAACTTCTCTCTTAACGGGAAACGCATTCGTTTGTTTTATAGTCCAACCAAAGACAGGAATGTCAAACAATTCTTTTTTTGCCATAAAATACAATGGACGTTTCATGGCCGCGCCTGTAAGAGGCGGATCAAAGAAATTTATATGATTTGGAGCGATTACTGCTCCTCCAGTGTTTGGTATATTCTGCGATCCTTCTATACAATATCTGTAAAATAGTTTAAACATTATCCTAAACATCTGTCTACCAAACAAAAATAAGAAAGAAGATTTTTCCTTTACTCGCATATGTTTTTCAATACCTTGTAGAAGTTTGGAAAAGATATGTTAACGCAGTTTGAGTCTTTAATTATAGTTTCTCCGCCGGTTATCAAAGAGGCTATTGACAATGTCATGGCTATTCTGTGATCTTCAAAACTATCTAAAAGATTGCCATTTAAAGGAATGCCGCGGTCACCGCTAATAATAAATCCGTCATCAAGGGCTTCAACTTGAGCGCCAAGTTTTTTAAATTGACTTGCCACAGCAGCTATTCTGTCGGTTTCCTTAACTTTAAGTTCTCCAGCTCCTGAAATTTTAGTTATTCCTTCAGCTTGGGTCGCTATAAGAACAAATACAGGAATTTCATCAATCATTCTAGGTACAATTGAAGCGTCTATATTCGTAGCTTTAAGTTTTGAATACTTAACCTCTATATCGCAAACAGATTCATTAGAAATTTCTCTTGGGTTTATTAAAAAAATTTCAGCTCCCATGTGCTTTAAAACATCAATAAAACCTGCTCTAGTAGAATTAACTCCGACATTTTTTATTGTCAAACTTGATCCCGGAACAATCAAAGCCGCCGCCATAAAAAACGCCGCAGAAGAAATGTCTCCTGGAACGGTAATATCTTGAGGTAATAGCTTTTGTGTGGGATAAATTGTAACGGAATTTCTGTTAACTCTGATATCTGCTCCAAAAGCTTTTAACATTCTTTCACTGTGATCTCTAGACTTTTCAGGCTCGGTATAAGTTGTAGCTCCATCAGCATAGAGTCCTGCAAATAAAACTGCAGACTTAACTTGAGCAGTTGATTTGTCGCATATGTAATTCGTTGCTTTAAGAGGATTTTTTCCTTTTATAGAAAGAGGTAGTAGTCCGTCATTAGAATTTATTTCAACTCCCATTTTAGATAACGGCTCTATTATCCTATCCATCGGTCTTTTTGAAAGACTTTCGTCGCCGGTTATAATAGTCTCAAAATCTTGCCCCGCCAAAATACCAGAAATAAGTCTTGATGTTGTGCCAGAATTACCCGCATAAATATTGTATTTGCCGTCTTGTGGTTTTTTTAGATTTAAACCTGTGCCTTTTATGTACAAATTCCCATTATCAATCTTAATTTCAACTCCCATTTTACAAAAGGCTTCTATAGTCCTATTGCAATCGTCGGAAGGAAGATAATTTCTGACTATAGAATCGCCTTCAGCAAGGGACGATAGCATAACAGCTCTATGTGTTATAGACTTGTCCGCGGGAACTTCAACAACACCTGAAATAGAATTTACTTTTTTTAATTTTATATCCATTGTTTACTCTTCCAATTGTATATACGGATTTTGGTATTTTTTATGTTCAAAAATCTTAAGCGTCTTGTCTAAGTTCTAAGTACTGATGTTAAATAATTTGAAATAAATATCTCTTCTTCTATTTGTTTTCCTCTGCCGTTTACATTCCGCATACCATATGTCAAATTCCACGAAAAAACATTTGCAAAAGAAAATAAATTTTTTATATAGTCGCTATTGTCATATGTGATTAGCCATTTATGTCTGCAACTTTTCATAACATTGGCAAAACGTTCATGGTCAAAGCTTTTGTGTAAATTACCGTTCTTCCCGTATAAAGCCGATTTTTTTGCCGAAAAATACGGAGGATCCAAAAAAACAAAAACAGAATATCCTCTGCAGCAAAAACTTTTTCATAATCAGTATTGGTAATTTTCACACCCTTAACTATTTCTTCAATATTTTCAGTCTTAATATACTGCTCTCCGTAAAACGACTATTAAAAGCCGATTCGCTGTAGCCACCACTTAAACTGGTGCCTGAAAATGTAATACGATTATATATAAAAAAAGAAGCCGCTTTTTCCAAGTCGTTAAAACTATTCGTATTAGCTTTAAGAAACTTATAAAGTTCTTTACCATTGACATATTTAGATTTCCACTCACAAATTTTATCAATTAATCCATGCATATCTTCGCAACTGTATTTCCAGAATTCATACAATTCTTCACACAAATCATTTATCCAAAAAATTTTATTTGGAAATATCTGTTTTAAATTTATAAATAGCGATCCGCCGCCTAAAAATGGCTCTCTATATTCGTCAAAATCAGGAACAAAGCTTGATATTAAATCAACAGCCCTACTTTTTCCGCCTGGATATCTTAACGGACTCTTTATCATTGTTTTGTCCCACAAATTCGTA
>JAITKL010000036.1 GCA_031278405.1 Endomicrobium sp.
GCAAGAATTATACAAAACAGTTTTATGCTTTTATCATAAGCGCAGAAAATATACATAAGTGTCATTTTTTTCTAAATAATTTTATAAAATATCGCTTGTAGTAAAAATCTACTCTACTATATTTGTATTATAATTTTGATTTCTGACATTCATTTTTATAAAGGAGATAATGAACAAAAGTTTTTTGTCACTATTGTCGTTGTATTCTTTATTCTTAACGTCATTATCTTCAAGTATTAGCGCTTATGCAATAAAACGCGGTTATCATGCGATGAGAATAAAACTATTATACCGTTTGTGTGTCTATGTTGAAAATAATTCGAAACAAAATAACGCACCGTCGGGTATACTGGTAGTAGCATTCAAATAATTGGGAAGGGCAGAAAGAGTGGTTACGATTTAACTGAGCGATTATAATATACGAATAATAATTTTTAATAATAAAAGTTTGGCTATATATTTTTTATTGGAAAGGTTTTCATATGGCTGGTTATAAAAAGCTGTTAAAAGATTTTATTTTATATATAGTTGTTGAAAAGGGATTATCTAAGAATACGGTTTTAGCGTATAGAGCTGATATTTTAAAATTTATCGCATTTGCAGAAAAAAAACAAATTTCTCTTGAAACTTGCCAACACCAAGATATTACAGATTTTTTGTGGGCGTCAAAACTTGACGGTTTTAAGCCAAAATCTCTTTACAGATTTGTAGAATCTTTGAGACAGTTTTATAAATTCTTAAATTGTGAAGATATAATTAAAAATAACCCAACTTTTTATTTAACATCTCCAAAAGTTCCCGAAAATTTACCTAGCATGCTTACATTTGACGAGGTTATACTTTTGTTAAATGCTGTTACCGATGAAGATGAAGTAAATGTAAGAAACAGAGCCATGCTTGAACTTCTGTATGCTACGGGATTAAGAGTTTCTGAGCTTATAAGTCTTAAGTTTTCAAATATAAATTTACAAGATAATTTTTTAAGAATTATAGGTAAAGGGTCTAAAGAAAGATTGATACCGTTTGGAGAAAAAGCTAAGAGTTTTATCAATATTTATCTTTTAAAGAGAAAACCTTATACGAGTCATGAAGACAATATTTTTATTTCAAGGTTAGGAAAGAAGCTTTCCAGAGTGGAATTTTGGAGACAGTTAAAGAATATAGTCAAAAAAGCCGGTATAAACAAAAATATTACACCTCATACATTAAGACATTCTTTTGCAACTCATCTTTTAGCCGGTGGAGCCGATATTCGTTTCGTTCAAGAAATGTTAGGACACGCTTCAATAGCTACTACGCAGATTTATACTCATCTTGATAAAGATAAAATCATACAACAACATAAAATTTTTCATCCAAGAGGATAAATTTCAAATATCCAGAGTTTCATTCATACTGCCTGTGCGGTAGCCTAAAAGATCTACTGAAACATAAACATATCCTAAATCTTTTAGTTTTTTGTAAATTTTTTTTCTCTTATTTTTGTCCATGAGAATTTCAAATCCAGTTTCGTCAGTTTCAATTCTTGCTAGATTGTCATGGTGTCGTACTCTAACTTGCTTTAATCCCATATTAAGAAGCATTTGCTCAGCTGTGTCCACCATAGATAAAGCTTTAAGGGTAATTTCCTGCCCGTATGGAAACCTTGAAGACAGGCATGCGAAAGATTGCTTATTCCAAGTAAAGAGTCCTAATTTTTTTGACAGCATTCGTATTTCATCTTTTGTAAGATTTGCATAACGCAGAGGGCTTTTTACGTTAAGTTCCGATATCGCAATGAAGCCTGGACGATAGTCGTTGTTGTCGTCAATATTGGAAGCTTCGGCTACATTATTGATTCTTTTCTTTTTTGCTATATTCAAAATCTTTGAGAAAAGCTCCCTTTTACATAAATAGCAACGGTTGGTAGGATTGTGTGAAAATCCTTTTATATCTAGCTCTTCAGAATTGCATGTTATGTGCGTTATGCCTTCTTTTTTACAAAAAGCAACAGCGTCGTTAAGTTCTCTTTGTGGAAAAGAACAAGATTTAGCTGTTACTGCTATAACTTTTTTTCCAAGTAAGTCATGTGCTGTTTTTAGTAAAAAAGTTGAATCAACGCCGCCAGAAAATGCAATGACAAGATTTTCTAAGTCTAATATATATTTTTTTAGAACTTCATATTTTTGTTCAGCGTTCATTTATTTTAACTTTATATTTTTTTTGATTTCATCAAATGTTTTATTTTTTATACGAGCTACTTTTACTATGTCCTCAAACTCAGGTTTTGATTTTTTTATTCCAAAACCTTCCCCTGTTTTAATGCGGATATTGCCGTATGGCGTTTTTTGTACGGAAGTTTTACGGTTTAAAATATAACGCTTGCAAATAGTTTTCCTTACTCCAAAAGTGGAAGTATATTCTAAAATGAGTTTTGCAAAAAAGTCAACTTTTTCCATCTCACATATGCATGTAAATAAGACTCCTGGACGATTTTTTTTCATTTGAATAGATGTATAAAAAACATCCAATGCACCTTTTTCTAAAAGCAATTCAGAAGCAAAACTTAAAGCTTCTCCTGTAATATCGTCCAAGTTACACTGTAGCTGCGCTATAGTATTGCTTGTAGTATCCGCATCTTTATCTGACTCTCCTAAAAATGCTCTCACGCAGTTTGGTATTTCAATTTTGCGCGCACCCATTCCATAACCTATTTTTTTTATACGCATTATAGGCATTTGACCAAAACTAGTGACGAAATGTTTTATAATAGCAGCTCCTGTAGGTGTGCATAGTTCTCCCTCATATTCATTTGTATAAATTGGAATATTGTACAAAATATTAGCTGTTGCCGGTGCTGGAACTGAAAGAATGCCATGAGCACAATGCAGACGCCCTTTGCCTATATTTATTGGCGATGATATTATTTTATTTGGGGAGACCTTATCTACAAGTAAACATACGCTGACAATATCAATTATTGCGTCAATTTCTCCGACTTCGTGAAAGTGTATTCGCGTTACGGACTTATGATGAGCTTTTGCTTCAGCTTGAGCAATTATATTATATATATTTACAGCATTGTCTTTAACTTTTTTTGAGACTTTTAACTTTGATATGATGTTTCCAATTGTTTTTAGACTTGTATGACTGTGTTTATGTGAATTGTTATATCCTGTAGGACAAGAATTTTTTTCATGCTCTTCATATCCATGAATTTTTACATGGACTTTGGTTCCTTTTATCAAATTCTTTTCAATAGGTTGTGCTGTTATCCTTACATTATTGAGTCCAAGAGAGTTTATTTGTTTTAAAAAAGCTTTTTTATCGTTGTTTCCTAGTAATTCGTACAATGCAGCTGTCAACATATCTCCCGCGGCACCCATAGAACATTCAAGATAGAGAATTTTCATTCAATGCTCTCCATTTTGTTGATACGATTTGCAATAAAACCTGCTCCAAAACCATTGTCTATGTTTACTATTGAAATTCCATTTGAGCAAGAGTTAAGCATAGTAAGCAAAGCTGAAAGTCCTTTAAAGTTTGAACCGTACCCTATGCTTGTAGGGACCGCTATTATAGGACAACTTACAAGTCCTCCTACTACGCTTGCAAGAGCACCTTCCATACCCGCGACTGCCACTATAACTCTTGCTTTTGCAAGAGTTTCGTATTTAGACAAAAGCCTATGTATTCCTGCTACTCCAACATCGTATAAACGAGTGACTTGGCTTCCGAGTGTTTCGGCTGTTATCGCGGCTTCTTCGCATACGGGAATATCGCTTGTTCCTCCGGAAACTATAATAACAGAACCTACAAGTTTATTAATTTTATTGTGTTTCACCACGGCAATCTTTGCGATTAAATGATATTTCAAATCTATTTTTTGTTCTACTAAAAAATTTGCTGTCTCTTTAGATATTCTTGTTATGATAATATTATTTATATTTTTATCCAGCATATTTAAAACAATGTTTGCTATTTGCTCCTGAGTTTTTCCTTGTCCAAAAATAACTTCTTCAGCCCCTTGTCTCAAGTTTCTGTGATAGTCAATATTTGTAAAACCTAAATCTTCAAAAGGTGCAGTTTGCAAGCGCAATATAGCATCTTCAGGAGACATGTGTCCTGATTGAACCATTTTTAAAAGTTTAATGATTGCTTTTTTATCATTTGCTTTTTTCATAAATTAATTTTGCTAAAATTTTTACTATTTTTGTTGTAATTTTAAATATGACATAAAGAAGTGTTAATCCAATAATCCCCGCCAAAAATGTTGATGCATAATGATTTTCTACAAAAGGGAAACAATATCCTGAGAACAGAGACGATGTTTCTTTAGCTTTGTTTATAAATTCGCAATTTATAGCAATCGTTTCCAAAGTGTCTGGAAGTTTTGAAGCAAATAAACTTGCTAAAAATATTGCAAATATAGGAATTATGAACGCTAATTTCTTTTTATTCATTAGATTTATCTATTTATGTTATGCTTCTAAACACTTTAAGCAATGCAATTGTTATTAATGTTTCAAGACAAGACACTCCAAAGTGCAAGCCCATCATATTTTTAAATGCTGTTGAAAATACTACCGACCCTGATAATCCAAGCTCTATAAGGCATGCCAAAGAAGCTGCCATAACAGAGAAAAAGCACGCAGCGAAAACTCCAAAATGCCAACTTTTGTTTGAAAAAGCTTTATACACATAATAAGATAAGAAAGAACCTATAAAAGCCATGTTAAGAATGTTTGCGCCGAGCGCTAAAACTCCGCCGTCTGAGAAAAATAAAGATTGTATAATGAGGACAAAAGACATTATTATAAAACCTACAAATGGATCAGTAAGGATAGCAGCGAAAACTCCTCCAATAAAATGAGCCGAGGTTGCCGATTTTACTGGTATGTTAAACATTTGAAAAGCAAATACCCAAAGAGCTATCAAAGTTAATCTTTGAAAATATTTATTGGTGTTTTCTAAAAATCCAAATGATTGCGAACCTAAATTTACTTCTGAAGCGTTATCCGTAATTCCTACGGCAACCGTTATACTTTTTAATATCTTATTTAGGCAATATCCAATCATGCCTAAAGCTCCAGCAAGCAATCCTCCCGCCAAATTATTGTTTAAAAATCCATCAGGTATATGCACATTATCTCCTCTAAAAGTAAGATATGCGATAAAGTATAATTACTTTTTCACTTTGACCAATAAATAGACACCTATACCCAAAAATATAAAGTTTGGTAGCCACGCTGCCATAAAAGGCGATAGTATTAAATTTTTACCAAAAGAGGTTGTTACAGCCTGAGTCGCCCAATACGTAAATGTGGCAGATAAGGCAGCAAGGAAATTAAATATTATGTTTATTTTTCTTCCAAATTCTAGAGTAAAAGGTATTCCTATCATCATAACTATAATGTGGGAAAAAACAGAAGCAAATCTTGTATCCAGCGCAATTCTTGCTTTTATTGCCGATTGCCCAAAAATTTTTAATTGATTTATATATTTGTTAAAGTCAGCCATATTCATGCTATTGTATGGGGGATCTTTAAATGTTATGTCTTCTGGAGTAACGTTTATGTTGGAATTATATGTTTTAAAATAAACTTCGCCCAAAAAGTCGCTTTCAGAGTCTCTCGTAACACCGTTTTTAAGCACCCAAGATCCATTTTCCCAATCTGCCTTCTTGGCCAAAACAAGTTTTTTTAATTCAAAATCTTTATTGTATCTTTCAAATACGATGTTTTCCATTATATTTGTTTTTATATCAAGGCGTCCGACTGTTAATATTACATTATTTTTTAATGCTATTATTTGATTATGGAAATCTGTCTGCAGTGATACTTTTTCTTTTTTTATTTTTTCAGTATCTACTTTTCTGTTATAAACTGTTGTTTTAGTCACAATAAATTCTCTGCAGGCAAAATCCGCAATTCCTATAATAAACCCTATTGTAAGAAAAAGCGAAATAATACGACACATATTTATTCCAACAGCCTTCATTGCCGTAATTTCGCTTCTTTTTGCAAGATTACCTAGAGAAAACAGCAAAGCCAAAAGAGTAGCTATAGGTAAAGCCTGCACAAGCCATTCTGGAGCATTTGTAAGTACGTGAACAATTATTATGTCGAAAGTCGCTTTGTTTTCCATGTAAAAATTTATCTTGCCAAGTAGTTGCGATATTATGACTACAACAGAAAAAGCTAGCGTTGTAAATATAAAAGTTTTAATAAAGTTTTTGACAATATATTTGTAAAGAATTTTTATCATTTTTTTACCATCTTTCCAAATAAATAAAGTCCTACTCCTCCTATAACCAAATTAGGTAGCCATACTATTATTCCCAGAGGGACATATTCTTTTTCTCCTAAATTGATTGAAATTACAAACAATGTGTAATAAATAATTAGTATACCTAGGCTTAAACCAAAACCAAGAGCTTTGCTGTCTTTGCCAGTATGGGTTCCTATAGGTAAAGCAATGATAATAAAGACAATAGGGGCAACGGCAAATATCCACCTAATCCAATAATCCCATAAATAAGGCATAAATTCAAGTTTTTGTTTCTTGTATTGTTTTATTGTTTCAATTAGTTTTGGAGAAGATAATTCCGACGGTCCTATATTGTAACTTTTAATAGTGTCGCCCAGTGGTATAAAAATGGAACATGTTTTAAAAGTTGCATGAGTTATATTTGTCATATCGGAAGGAAAAATTTTTTGCCAATATCCTTTGTAAAGAATTAGTTGTGCACCTGTAGCGTAAGCTTTTACAGTAGCTGAAGGCGCTGTTATGCGCCACACTTTATCATCTTGCAGCAATACAGTTTTTTTATTATTTGTGGCATAGTCGTTTTCAAATTTATATATGCTTACTCCAGTCAAAGTATTTTTAACGTTATCAACCTTATTGCTGTATATTTTGTAGTTGCCAAGTTTTGTTATAGACTTTTCGTTGAATTTAACAAGAGGTTTTTTTGTTATAAATTGCTCAAAATAAACTTTTAGATTAGAATTTAATTTCGGTGCAAAAAAATGATTAAAAAACACCAAAAAAACCGAAATGCTCAATACAAAAATTATTATCGGTATTGTAAGTGTTTTGTAGTTAATTCCGGCGGCTTTCATGGCTGTAACTTCATTGTCTGACGACAGCCGCCCGTAAGAAAGCAATGCTCCAAAGAGCACAGCCATAGGTATTGATAATGTTAAGATATTTGGAAGGTAAAAAGTAAACATCTTGGCAACTACCCAAACGGTTGCTCCTTTCTCAATTAAGAGATCCATAAGTTCAAATACAAAGTTTAATATTAGAAGAAATGAAAAAACAACAACTCCGAAAAAAAAAGAATGCAAAAACTCTTTAATAATGTAAAAATGTAATTTTTTTATCATATTTTATTTGAGGAAGTTTTGGTTTAAAGACTACTCGATATAAACAATTATATAAAATTTGTGTAACGCTTGAAAGAATATTATAATCTGGAATGTTAAATGTTATAAAAGAATTAAAAATTCTAATTTTAATATTTTTAATACCTATACATTTCTGCATGTTGCGCAGAATACAATTCTTTTGCTAACTTAAAAGTATAGCGTTCTTGGCAACAATAAGCAAGAAATCTATAGCCAATTTGATAAATACTACAAGTTTTGTGATGATATTGAAAGTATAGAGTCTTCAGGAATTATAACAGAAGAATACATGCTGGAGATGTTATAATATTTAGAGTAGGCGGCAACGACGACAATTATTTTTTGAGTTTTGAGTATAAGGTTACAGTAGCTGATGAGCCAATTTGGCAAGACTAAAATTTGATTGCAATAAAACAAAAATAAAGCAATGTTGGACGAACGGTATCTTGGTTAACATTTAACATTAATGCTGAAGTTTCTGTGCATGATGATAATTCTTGCTTAGAATTCATAAGATACGTCAAATTGAGCTTTAGAAGACAAGAAATCTTTATCAGGAGTATTTCTTTACGATACTCCAGTTAAACTAATCAAATTTCCTACACTAGCATATCTCGCAGATGTAAAAACTTTAAAGTCTTATTTTAAAGTTTATCCGAATACTTCTATGACGTTACTTCTTCTGAACTTTTTAAAAAGTTTGCCGTTTTCGTCGTATTATAAACTCCAAGATTCAGTCTCTTCTCTTATGATAAATGTGGATAAAGATTTTCAATCAATTATTTGGGCTAGAGACAAACTTTGGATAAAAAATAGTCCAATATGAATGGATATAACCTTTTATTTATCAAACACATATACAGTTGAGACAGTTTTAAATAGAAACGACGTTCGTTTTACGGGCAAATATATGTTTGAAGCTTTTTCTTTCATAAAAAGCGCAATGTCTTACAGCGTTTCGTATACTGACAACATTATGTGAGGATTAGATTACAGATTTAAATTATTATGATTTTGCTATTATAGGCAAATTGACTATAACAATTCTAGAGAGTTTATGAAAAAAATTTTTTTGAAAATTGTAAATTTATTTTATCCTATTACATGTTCGTCTTGCGGCAAAGATTTAATTTCCACATCTCAAACTAAGATATGCGACACGTGCAAATCGTCATTTAGTTTTATAAATGGACATGTTTGCCAAATATGCGGTAAGTCTTTATCTTTGAGAGGAGATTTTTGTTATGAATGTAAGAAAAATTCTAAAGGTTGTATGTTTGATAAAATGCGTTCTGTTTATGAGTATAAGGGATCTGTAAGGAAATTAATTTTAAAGTTTAAATATTCTAATAGAACCTTTTTAGCTAAAGATTTTGCTGCAGATATGTATGAAACAATAAAAAATAACGATTTCTATCGAGAATCTGATTTTATCATATCCGTTCCTTTAAACATTATAAGAAAAATAAAAAGAGGTTATAATCAATCTGAACTGCTTGCAGACGAATTATCTGTTAAAGCAAATATTCCCGTGTTGAAAAATGTTTTATTTAGAAAGAAGATAACAAAACCTCAGTTTAAGTTGTCAAGAGTTGAACGTTTTGAAAATATAAAAAATTCATTTTTTGTAAAAAATAAGGAAGTTATAACAGGCAAGAATATATTGTTAATAGATGATATAATCACAACTTCATCAACTCTTTCCGCGTGTTCGTTCGCTTTAAAATCCTGCGGCGCGGATAAAATTTTTATATTAACATTAGCAAAAGATTGAGAAAGTGTTAATTACTGAGCTTGTTGAGTGGCGCTATTGTAATATTAAAATGGTTGACTTTATGTCTCTTCCTCTAAGACTTTTACTAGGTGGGTTTATGGAGTTTATGATGTTTGTTATAGCGACAAGCTGCAATTTATTTCAAATGAGTTTGATGGATTATCTTGCATAACGTCAAATAAAAAAAGAATCTTGCATTGTTTTTGATTTTCTATACCAGACTCTGATTCTTTTTGGTCTGTATATAGAAATAGCGTTAAGTATGTTGAGGACATCCTACAGGCTTTGTCGGGAAGCAACCCTAAAATTTTAAGAAACTATTTATCGCCTATAGGTTTAAGTTCTGTTCTTATTTTTAGAGATCCAAAATTAAAAGATACCAATATTGACAGAGTTTTATACTTAATAACAACTCTTCCTCTTCAAGAAAATTTTAAATATGTTTTATCTTAAGGAGCATTCCTGCAATGCTTATCAAACAAATTTTGCGGGTTTAAAACTTAGCTTTGGATATGATTTTAATTCCAATAATATTTTGCGTGAGTCAAAAATCTTAAGATATTGATTATAACCTCTTTTAATTTTCCTTATAAAGTTACGAGCTTTTCTTTGGACATTTGTTTTCAAAATGAAAAAGCTTATAGACAATTACAAGATGGCATTCATAAATCGTTTGTTGAGGAGATGAAAGAATATATTGATTAAAATGACGATAATAAGCTAAAAAGTAACAAAAAACAAAATAAGTGAAATTTTATATAAAAGAAATCTTGTTTTTGGCAAGAGATATTTCAGACAGGCTTTATAAAGAGCTTTGTTTTGTAATGATATTGCCGTGGAGTATCGGAAGATTTAATAGAAGATTCTTCTGTTGCTGAGATAATGGTTAACGGACATAAGAATATATCTGTTGAAAGAAACGGAAAAGATAACTAAAAACTAAAATTTCCTTTTCAGATGAAGGGTGCTTAAAAACTGTTATAGACACAATAGTCTCTAATGTAGAGGCAGACATATTGCGACGAATCTCCGCCCATAGTTGAAGCAAGGCTGGCTTAAAGGATGGTTCTGCAGTTACAATAAGAAAATTTTTAAAGAATAACTTTCAATGGAATCTTCTTTATACCTAAAGAAGAAATACTGGTTATTATTGAAGATTCTACTGAACTTCAGCTTCAACAGGAACATGTTGTAAGGCTCGAAAGCAAACCAAAATCAAGTGAAGGTAGAGGCCGATTATAGCATAAGACGATTAGTAGTAAATACTTTAAAGAATGCACCCTGAGAGAATAATTGTTAAAGAGTGTCATTCCAGCGAAATTTTTGATGTGATTCAAGCGATGTCCCACTGTCTGAAGCGTTTTGAGCATAAAGGTTTTAATTTAAAGTTGCATTTTACTTTACCATCGGTACTTAATCTAAAGTCCATTTTTTATTTCCGACTAGCAACAATAGTAAAATAGCATTATTTTTCACCACGTCGTAATAAATCCTATATCCTTTTTGGTAATTTATTCTAATCTCGCTAACGCCTTTTCCAACTGACTTACAATTTGAAGTGTTTTTTTGTGCTACTCTGTCAATATAATCGTTTACTTTGATTTGTATATTTATGTCCAGATTTAAAAACCATTTTTCAAATATTATTGATTGCTTTATCTCAGCATCTTAACTCCTTTCCATATTACACATTGTATAATATAGGAAACAATTTGTCAATCAATTATAATATATCACAATATTGGATTTATTAAAAAGATAAAAATGACTAAATAGCGAAC
>JAITKL010000006.1 GCA_031278405.1 Endomicrobium sp.
AATCAGCTTAGGAATAAATAAAATGGAAAAGAAAATATTTTCATCAAACAGAAAAGCTTACTATAATTACGAAATACTGGAAAAACTTGAAACAGGAGTTGTCTTATGTGGATACGAAGTAAAGTCGATAAGGTTGTCAAATATAAGTCTTGTTGACAGCATAGTAAGATTTTCAAATGGTGAAGCTTTTGTTGAAAACGTTTTTATTGCTCCATACGAACAAATATCCTCGCATATTGCAGATTACGACACTAAAAGAAAAAGAAAACTTTTAATGCACAAATCTGAAATCAATAGAATGTATGCAAAAGTTAAAGAAAAAGCTTTTACTGTTGTTCCTCTAGAAGTTTATATTAGAGGAAAAGGAAAAGTAAAACTTCTAATAGGACTTGCGAAGGGTAAAAAGTCTTACGATAAAAAAGAAACTATAAAGAAAAAAGATATCGCTAGAGAAATGGCAAAAGAATTTTAACTTGTATCTGCAACTTATGATCAAATCTCAAATAATTTCTGTTCAAGCCTCTGCTGGTTCTGGCAAGACTTACAATCTTGCAAAAAGATATATTTATCTGTTGTTCAATTCTGATGAAACCGTAAATATAAAAAATATTATAGCAGTCACTTTTACAAATAAAGCAGCTGTTGAAATGAAATACAGAGTTATAAACTATCTTAAAAAAGCCGCTTTGGAAAAAGATTCCGGCGACTTTTTTGACGATTTGAAGTTATCAAAACAGGAAATTTCTAAAAAAAGCAAGGCTATTTTAAAGATGATTCTATCCTGCTACGACAGCTTTAACATAAGTACCATAGACAGTTTTAAAAACCGTATATTAAAATCCTGTGCGTTGAGTGTTGATATTTCTCCAAACTTCATAATTGAGCAAGATTATTCGGATAGCCTTATGTTTGCATTAGAAAATTTTCTCCAAAAAACTCAAAATTTTGCTAGCTTTAAAAATATAGCTTTAAAATGCGTCTCTCAATACCTTATGAAAGATTCAGGCTGGCTTCCTAAAGAGAACATATATGGGGAAATCTTAAAGATTTTTAATAAATCTGGAAATTCTGGTAAAGATATAATTTGTGCCAACGAGACAAATTTTAAAACAGAAGTTGACTCTAGATCGGAAGCAATCGTAAGAAAAGTTAAAGATTTTTCAAAGCTCCTTCTTAATTTGAAATTAAATGCTTATTATTGCAAAGCAGTTGCTAAAGTTTTGAAAACAGGCAAGAAATTATTTATTTCAGTAAATAATATTCCCGCAAGATTTAAATATGAGAGTCTTGAGTATTTAAATGGTTCTCCGAAGTCTGGTGAGGCCGAAAATCTGTGGCATGAAATTCACAAAGATATTTGCGAATTATGTGAATTCCAAGTTGAAAATTATTACGGCATTTATTCGCAAGTATATTTAGAAGTCGCTCTTGAGCTTGATAAACAGTCAAAAAAAAATGGTGTTGTATATTTAAACGAAATAAATAAAAAAACTGTTAAGTATTTTGGCAGCAATGACAATATAATGCCTGAAATTTATTATAGATTGTCTGAGAAATACAAACATTTTTTGATTGACGAATTTCAAGATACAAGCATTGTCCAATGGGTTGGAATTAAAAGATTTTTAGAGGAAAGTTTGGCTGGTGGAGGAAGTTTCTTTTTTGTAGGAGACGTAAAACAGGCAATTTATTCTTTTAGAGGTGGCAAGTCAGAATTGTTCAACTCTGCTCCAAATGAATTTTCTTCAGCAGAAATAGAAAAAAGATATTTGACCAAAAATTTTAGAACAGGAAAAGTTATAGTTGATTTCAACAATAAAATTTTCTCCGCAGACAACATAAAAAGATTTTTTAATTACTTTTGCAAAAAAGAAAAAATTGAATCGGATTTTGCAAAGATAATAGAACATTATACTTTTTCCACACAAGAAGCTCAAAAAGACGGTGGATATGTTCAAATCGATACAATCGACAAAGATTGCCAAGATATTGATGAAGATATAAAACAGAAGTTCATATCTTGCGTTTCTCAAGCTACTAAAAGATTTAAGTCTGGAGATATAGCAGTTTTGTGCAGAACAAATGAGGAAATACTCAAAATAAGTTTATGGCTTTTAGAAAACAATTATGAAGTTGAATCTCCACAGACTTTAAATATAAGAAATAACAACTTTATAAAGCAGATAGTTTCATTGTTGATGTTTATAGATTCTCCTATAGATGATCTTTCGTTCTCATCTTTTTTGCTTAGCAAAATTTTCTCTAAAGTTTCAGGTATTTCAAGCGAAGAGATAGCAAAATTTATTTTTGACTGTAAATCAGAAGTTAAGGCAAAAACGCTTTACAAGGTTTTTAGAGAAAAATATAGAGATTTATGGAATGAATATTTTGAAGAATTTTTTGTAAAAGCAGGATTTGTTCCGACGTATGAATTGACTCTTTCTATACTTGAAAAATTTAATGTTGCAGATTTTTGCGAAACAAAGGTTTTTATAATGAGCTTTCTTGAGCTTATAAAAGATTTTGAAACTCAAAAACATGGACTTAAAAATTTTTTAGAATACTTCAAGAATATTGATGACGATAAGGGCGAACTCTATGTAAAAACTTCTTTTGGAAACGGAATAAAAATTATGACTGTTCATAAGTCTAAAGGACTAGAATTTCCTGTTGTTATAGTTCCTTACCTTAAACTTTCTTCCGAGTCTGTAAGAAATCCTTATTTTGACGATTCAGGTGAAAAAATAAAACTTTTAAATATAATAGAAAGTCTTTCCATCTTTTCTCCAAGTGTGAGAAAAATATATGAAAGAGAAAAATTAAATTTGCTTCTTGAAGAGATTAATGTTTTATACGTTTCAATGACAAGAAGTAAATATGAATTTTATGGAATAGTTCCTCCAAAAGCCAAACAATCAAATAATTTAATACCACATCTGTTTGCTGGGGAAACTTTTCTTCTTGGGGCTAAACAAAAATATACCATTAGCGATAATCTGGAAGAAAATTTGATAATAGATTCATATTCATCTTCGGGATATACAGATATGTATAGATATTTTACAGTTCCAAAAAAAGATGTTTTTGACATTACTGAAGCAAGAAAAAAAGGAACAATAATTCACTATGCCTTGTCAACAATTATAACGGTTAAAGATAAATCCATAAACGATGTTATTAGAGAAACGATGTTTTTTAGCGAGAGAAGGTTTCCTTTTGAAAATGTTGATTTTATAAAAGAAAATTTAAAAAATTTATTTTCTTCAAGAGAAATTTTAGAAATGTTTTCTTATGAAAAAGATGAAATTTTTAATGAGAAAGAAATTGTCAATTCTTTTGGAGAATCTTTTAGAATAGACAAACTTATAATTAGCCGAGATAAGTTCATAATACTTGACTTCAAGAGTTCAAGTTATGACAAAGAAGAAAATAAAAAACAGCTTGAAAATTATGTTTTTCTGATTTTAGAGATTTATCCAAACAAAAAAGCTTTTGCTTACATTGTAGATATAGATAAAAACTCGTTGGTGAAAGTATGTCAAGAATAATAAATGTAGATGCCGATAAGAATATAATTGATTTTGTCGCGGATTATATTTCAAAATCTGATAAAAAAATTGCTGTTATAAGCGGAGGAAAAAGACCTTTCCTTTTTATAAAGAGGGATCTTGCACAAAAACTAGGCAAAGCTTTTTTTTCTCCGGGTTTTTATACAAATGATGAATTTGTAGAACAATCTATTTTTGAAAAATTCGGACTTGCCAAAATTTCAGACATTGAAGCAGCATATTTGATCTATAAAATCATTAAAGACGAAGAGCCTCATCTTTTGAAAGGTGAAGCTTCTTTTGCATCATTTATGGAATGGTCTCAGGAAATTTTTTCATTTATAGAGCAATTAGATTTGGAAAATATTTCAGAAGAAAAACTTAAAGCCGTAAAAGCGAATGCCGAAATAGGTTATGACGTGCCTGAAAATATCAATGATTTTTTAAAAAACATTTTTAAAATAAGAAAGAGTTTTCATATAAAACTAGATAGATCTTTCAGAACCACTAAAGGTTACAGTTTCCTTAAAGCCGCTGAACTGGATTGTTTTGAGACTAAAAAGGAATTTGAAGAAATAATATTGCTGACACCTTTTTATCTCCACAAAACAGAATTTAAAATTTTCAAGAAGCTTTATGATCATGGTAATCTCACAGTAATTATTCAAGGCAATCCTAAAGAGTTTGATATTCTGGAGACTTTGTATCGCGAATTTAGGGTGACAATTACGAATATAAACCCGCTAAAAAACAGCTATGAGTTAAATATATATTCAACTGTTGACGATCAGTCCCAAGGAAGTTGCTTGAAAAATTTGATTAGTTCGTATTCAGAGAATGATTTGGATAAGACCGTAGTTATTGTTGCTGAACCAAAAATGTTGCAATCTGTTGTA
>JAITKL010000037.1 GCA_031278405.1 Endomicrobium sp.
CCTTGATTATCAGTAAGTCTTGTTGTTTTAGCCGTAGGCAAATCATAGACATATAAATTATAGTTGCCTCTGCCCTGTCTCATTGTAAAAACAATTTTATCGCCTCGCGGAGACCATGCGGGAGAATCGCAAAAACCGTTTGTAACAAGTCTTCTCACATTACCGCCATCTACGTTCATTATGTAAAGCTGAGGATATCCCCCTCTGTCTGAAATAAAAACTATTTCCTGTCCGTTTGGAGCAAAAGACGGACTTGTGTCTATGCAGAAGCCTGCCGTCAATTTCTGAAGAATTTCTCCCACAGTGTTTATAAGGTATAAGTTCGGAAAATTTCCCCTTGATAACGTAAGTAATATTTTATTGCCATCTGGAGAAAAAACGCCCGTTGCATTCAAACCTTGATATTTTGAAATAATTCCGCGTCTGTTTTTTATAATATTTAAATAAAATAAATCTGGATTATTGTACAAATAGCTTGTATAAATTATCATATCCCCATCTGGAGACCATCTAGGAAGAATATTTATTTTGTTATCCCTTGTAAGTCTGCGAATATTGTAGCCATCATAATCTATAATGTAAAGTTCTTTATATTTCGTGTTGTCGTTTACAAAAACTATTTTTGTACAAGCTACGCCTGTATCTCCGATAAATCTTTTTACTATTTCATCGCTCGCCTTGTGAGCCGTATATCTATAATTAGAACTTTCCCCTTTATAGCTGCCGTTCCAAATTATTTTGCTAGACTCAACGTCAAACATTTTCAATTCAATAGTTATGCTGTCGCCGTTTGAAAATACCGTAGCGCCAAGAAAAACCGACGCGCCCAACTTTGCAAAATATGATAACTTTTCATTTATATTAGTATCAAAATTTTCCGAAGATTCTTGCATTATGCTAAAATATCTTGAAAGAATGAGGTCGCTTTTTATTGTGTCTTTAAAGAGTTTTGCGTATTTTATTGAGTTTACACTTTTATCTGCGGGAGTAAAATTATCTATGGCAATATCTGATCTTCTTTTGCTTGGAGAGGATATAGATAAATACACATCATTTTGAGCATGAACCAATGAAAAACAACATAAAAACGCAAGAGAAAAAAATATATATTTTTTTATTATCATTACCCTATCCTAATATTTAAATTCAAAAAAAACTCCCAAAGACTCGCTCCCATATCCTTCCGGAAGCTCTGAAAATGGAGACGCTCTACGTATTGTATATAAAGCATTTTTATCATAATCTTCATTATCTGAAGATTCTTTTACCAAAATATCGCCAACAGAACCATTTCTATTTATTCTGAAATACAACAAAACTCTTAAACCACTGCTATAACTTTTAGTCCAACGCCATTTAGCTGCCACTTTTCTTCTTATTTGGTTTGCGTAATAAGGGTATTTAAAATCATTGGTATCAAAAAAAGGTCCTGTATATAAAGAGCCGTTGTCGTCAGACAAAACTTCATATTCCAAAGGTTGCGCAGTTTCAACCGAAACAGATGGTTTTGATGGGTCCTTTTTCACAGATTCCGTTTTTTTTGTGTTTTTTATATTTTTATCTTTATTTTCTTGTACGTCTTTCTTAATGGGCTTTTTTTTCTTTTTTACAAGAACATCATCTTTGGTTTTAGCAATCTCTTTTATTTGCTCTTTAATATCTTCCTTAGCCGACTCTTTGATATCTCTTGCATCTTCGGCATTATTGACGGAACTTTCTTCAAGCGGCGGCGACAAAGTTGAAAGTTCTTCCATGTTCTGGTTTGGAGAGTAAAATGTAACATCTATCGGTGTAGTAAAAAGATAGACTGGAGTTTTTTTGCCGCAAAAAATAAAGAAAAAAAATAATATGTGCAGTAATATTGAAACAATAAGACACGAAAAGAAATTATTTATTTTCAGCATTAGTATAAATCTTAATCTTTTCTTTTGCCGTTAAAAACTCAGGACTCTTAGGGAAGTTATAAACTATTAAGGAAAATAATTTTAGAGCTTCTCGTCTCATTCCAAGATTTTCATAACATAAAGCAATCTTAAGGTGGACTGAGGCTGCCAAATTAGATTTGCTATGTAGTCGTCCTTCAACTTTTTCGTATTCTTTTATGGCATTTGACCACATTTTGCGAGAATAAAAGCACTCGCCTAAGTAAAATTGCGCTTGCGGCGCAAGTTCTGCATTAGGATATTTTTCAATAAAAGACTGGAAGCCACTATAGGCAAGCTCATAATTGCCTGATACATAATCGCTGTAAGCGCTTTGATAAACAGAGGAAGGTAAAACAATGTTATTTGCCTTATTATCCAGATCTGGTTTAAAATCTTTTAAAGAAATTTTATTCTGCAACTCATAAACCAAAGCATTAAGAGATTCTAAAGAATTTACAGCAGAATCAATCTTTGCATGCAAATCTACACGATTCTGTTTAAGTTCTTTGCATTCTATTTGCAATTGAGCAACTTCTCCCTTTAAATTTGTAACATCACGCGAATTTAAAGGAATACAGCTAGAACAAACAATGAATATGATTATAAAGCAAAACAATAAAAAGATAACTTTTATATTCATGCTACTTCTTAAGTGTTTTTGTTTCAGCTCTTCTATTCCTTGCCCAAGCAGCCTCATTATTTTCATCAATGACAGGATTTTCGCTGCCATAAGAAATTGTAGCTATTCTATCAGGCGCAATTCCAAACTTTACATAGTAATCTTTAACTTTTAAAGCTCTGCGCTGACCTAATGAAAGGTTGTATTCTGCTGTTCCTCTATTATCTGTATGACCTTCAACAACAATTTTTAGAAAAGACTTTTTAGACAAATAGGCTGCATTTT
>JAITKL010000082.1 GCA_031278405.1 Endomicrobium sp.
GAATTCATTTCCATGCCAGAATGGATATATTGACGGTTTAGGATAGTGGAAAGTATCATTTAACGATTTCTTTCTTAAAGTTTTGTCTATTATGCGACATATAAATATTACCACCTTAAGCAAAACTTTATTTTGCATCTAAAATCTCTTTTAGTTTCGCTAATATAAAAGACACTGTGCCTTTTTGATCATGTACAGTTTTGAAAGCATTATACCCTATACGTTTCAGAAGAGAGCTGTTTGTCATAAATTCTTTTATTTTGATTGTCAAATCATCCGAATCTTTAACAATAAAAGCTCCGTTGTTTTTCACAAGACTTTCCGATTCAGTTTTAAAATTATCCATATATTCGCCAAACAGTACAGGCTTGCCATACGCCGCAGGCTCTATAGGGTTTTGCCCACCCTTGTTCACTAGAGACCCACCGACGTAGCACACATCAGAAATTGAATATATATTTTGAAGTTTGCCAAAAACGTCAACCAAAATAAAGTTTCCAGCAAAATCATTTTCAGAGAATAAAGAATATTTTAAGCTTTTATCTTCAAGAAGTTTTGTAATTTTAGAAATTCTGGCAAGGTGTCTTGGTGCTAGAAATATTTTAAAATTTCTACCAACTTTTATATATGCATCGACAATAATAACTTCTTCATTTTCTCTTGTGCTGCCTGCAGTAAAAACAAAATCTGTTTCTTTAAGCAAAAAATCTTTTCTTTTGGCTCCTGACGTAAAATTTCTATCATATTTTACATTGCCTGAAACAAAAATAACACTTTTTTTTCCTGCCAAATATTTAAACTTGGCGGCATTTTCTTCACTTATTGCGATAATAACATAGATAAGACCTATAAATTTTTTCCAGAAAAATCTTAAACATTTGTAATTATAAAACGATTTTTCCGATATTCTGCCGTTGACAGTTATGATTGTCGTATTGCGTTTTGCCGCTGTATAAAGCATAGATACCCAAAGTTCAGTTTCAACAAGAACAAGCAAATCAGGTTTGATAATGTCAAATGCCCTCTTTGTTATCGGATAAATGTCCAAAGGAAGTAAAGCTAAAAAATTAGCTTTTTGTAATTTTACAGCATACTCTCTACCGCTTTTTGTAAGGGTCGTCAAAACTATGAAATAATCATCTCTTAGACTGTCCAAGATAGGCTCTACAGCACGAACCTCTCCGAGTGAAGCGCAGTGTATCCAAATAGTTTTCTTTTTTGAATCCAAATTGGAATAATCGTAACAAGCGAATCGTTCAGATATTTTATAGAGCAATTCTTTTCTATATTTTTTGCTAAACAGAAACAAGATTATGATTAAAGGTAAAGCAAAAATAATAAGAGTGTTATATAGAAATAAATAAATTTTTAACATGATATTGCTAAGTATTATTAAGTTTGTTAAATGGGAGTAATGACGATAACCGCAAACAACACAATTACTTCTTGGTCTTTCTCTTTGATGGAATCCAGTAAAATAAGCCTGCAGATGAATATTTTGAATAAATATTGCCTATTTCCACACTTATCCCTATTTTATCAACTGGAATAATCTTACATATCTCTTTATAATATTTACTTCCGATATCAACAGCTCTTGTTACTTCACAATTTTCGTCTTGAGCTTCATTAGAGATAATTCTTTGCACAAAATTCTTGGATTGTTCTAAAGCGTCAACAACTATGGCGGATACAATTTTGCTTGTATGTTCACCAAAAGCGTTCTCATTTTTTTTGTATTCTTCTTCGAGAGCATTGCCTATTGTTACAAAAAAAATGCTTTCTGCAACCCACTTCGGAGGAACGTCCCTTTCATAAACAAAAGGAAGGAATTCTTTTGAATTTGAAAATGTATCATAAACAACTGATGGCGATAAAAATTTAACATAAAAACAACTGCAACGTTGAATAGTCTCTTCCAATTCAACCGACACATCAACGACATTTATAAGTTTCCTTATCACCCGCGAAATATCTTTCACGCGTAGGTTTATCTTAAAATTCTTTATTTTACGCATTATTTTGAACTTACATATCCCTTCTTTAATGCGACTTTCAGCCTATTCTTTTTTCTTTGCTCCCATTCATACACTATAGGCGTGCAAATGAACAGTGTAGAAAATACTCCAAGAATAGTGCCTATAAGCATTATATAAGAAAACGTATGTATTACTTCTCCCCCAAAGAAAAACAGCGAAGACGCTACTATGAATACAGTCAAAGAAGTAACTACAGTTCTTGTAAGAACTTCGTTTATACTCCTGTTTATAACTTTTCCAAAATCTTCTTTTGCTAAAAGTCTTAGATTTTCTTTTATTCTGTCAAATAGAACAATCGTATCGTTTATAGAATAACCTGCCACAGTAAGAAGCGCGGCAATAACTGTTATGTTAACTTCTTTGTTTGCAAGAATTACAAAACCAAAGGAAATAACTACGTCGTGAATTATACCTAAAACTGCACCCACGCCCCATAATCCAGACTTAAATCTAAACGCTACATAAACAATAATTCCAATGAAAGCAAAGAAAAAAGCGTAAAGAGCTTGTTTTGAAAGATATGCTCCCACGCTTGGACCAACATACTCTACTCTATCTATTGCCATTGAATTATTAGGAAATGTCTCTTGCATAGCCACTTTTGTGGCATTTTCAAATTCTTTTTGCGATGCCACATCCTTCTTAGCCCGGATCATTATAACATTCCCAGAACTTTGGAGTTCAAAAGAACCTATATTGTTTCTCTCTAATGCAGAACGAACATCTTGTAGTTCAACTTCTTGTTGAAAAGATGCCTGTATCAAAATACCACCTGTAAAATCTATACCGTAGTTAGGACCACCTCTATAAATAAAAACAGAAACTGTAAGCAAAAGCATCAAAGCCGATATAAAGAAAAATTTACGGCGTTTTCCTATGAAATCTATATTTGTAGATTTAAATATTTGCACCATAACCTCCGAATTACATTTTTAGTTTAAGCAATAGATTTTCTTTAAACAAAAAGTCGTATATAAGTTTTGTTACTGAAATCGCCGTAAACATGCTGACAATAAGACCTATGAAAAGAGTAACTGCAAATCCTTTTATGGGGCCTGTCCCAAATTGAAATAAGAAAACTGCCGCTATAAGCGTCGTTATATTTGCGTCAAAAATAGTCCAGAAAACTTTTTGATACCCTGCGTCAACAGCTACTCTTGCCGTTTTTCCGGTAGCAAGCTCCTCACGTATTCTTTCAAGTATTAAAACATTTGCGTCAACAGCCATTGCAAGGGTCAGAGCTATGCCAGCAACGCCTGGAAGGGTAATCGTAAATTGGAAGTACGCCATTGCAGCCAGAAGTATTATTAAGTTTAAAGCCAAAGCTATGTCGGCAATAAGTCCCGAAGCGCGGTAATAAATTATCATGAAAATAAAAACTACAACAATACCTATAAGAGCCGACATAAAACCGCTTCTTATTGAATCATCCCCAAGAGTAGGTCCTACGGTTCTTTCTTCTATAACTTTAACTGGAGCAGGAAGAGCACCAGCTCTAAGCACAGTCGCCAAAAGTTTTGCGCCTTCCGCACTAAAACTGCCTTGTATAACTGCTTTTCCTTCAGGTATTTTTTGATTTATGACAGGAGTGGACTGAACAAGTCCGTCAAGAACTATAGCTAAATTCCTATGAATATTTCTTCCAGTAACATCTTCAAATATCCTTGCGCCTTCTCTGTTAAACTCTATACCGACAACAGGCTGACCGAACTGTCTCTCAAACTCAACTTTAGCATTTGTAAGCAATGCTCCAGTTAAAACTGCTTTGTCCAAAATATAATATCTTGAATCTTCTTTGCCTTCAAAAACCGAAGTGTCTTGCGGCATAGCGGTCTGTATATCTGGATATGCAGAAGGATTTTCGCGATACTGATCAGGAGTGATGCCTTTATCTCTAATCAAATCAAGAACTTTGTTAGCCTCTTGGCTATTATTTACTATCCTGAACTCAAGCAAAGCCGTCTTGCCTATCAAATCTTTAGCAGATTGCGGATCTTTAATTCCTGGAAGCTGGATTACTATCCATTTATCACCTTGTCTTGTTATAAGCGGTTCTGCAACTCCAAATTGATCTATTCTGTTTCGCATAATTTCAATAGCTCTATCAACCACGTCTTTTGTTTTCATATTCGCGTCTAATTGAGACGAATCTACTTCCAAAAGAAGATGAGTACCGCCTTTTAAGTCCAAACCTAATTTTATAGCTTTACCCAAAATAGGATCTTTTTCTTTTTCAGCCTGCGCTTTTCTATCAACAGACATTAAAGCCCATTTTATAGACGGATATAAAGCCCAAACTGAAAAAGCAAACAATATCGCCGTAGTCAATAACTTCCAATCAATTTTGCTCATCAGAGTAATTTCCTTTCGTTTATTATTAACTCAAATGTACAATTTAAGGAACTTGCAGCTCTTCTGCACATGAGCATCCTACACATAAAGATCTCAAAATATTCCATGACTTTTGATATTTGAGTATCTATGATAAGCTGAAGCGATATGATTTTTTTTTCTTTGACTACTTTTAAAAAAGAACGTTCTACCGCAAAGTTCACCCTATCATGTATATCGTATTTTGATATATCGCGGTTTCTGACGCGTGTTTTATGCACATCTGACTTGTCTGCAAGAATTAAAGCCGCTGCTATAGGATTTACAGGATCTCCCGACTCTTCTTCGTGATTGCCTATTGCTGAAATTATCAAAGCTATCTCTTCGGGCGTCATTTCCATATCTTTCAGCAATCTCATGGCAATCAAAGCCGCAGACTGCCCGTGATCTCGTCTGTTTACAACATTGCCTATATCGTGGATATACCCCGCTATCCCAGCAAGCTCCTGAATTCTTTTCGGATAGTCAAGGTACAATAAAACATTTTCAGCTATGGATGCAACTAACCCAACATGCCTTAGGCCGTGTTCAGTGTATCCGAGAGTTCTCAAGTAGTCATTAGCAGATCTGACAAAAACATGAACAATAGAATTCTTTTTTACTTCTTCAAGAGTTATATTTGAATATTTATTTTTCTCATCCATTATTTGTCCGATTTTTTTTAAATTACACAATACAACACAACTGTTTAAAATAAGTTACTTCTTTACAACTTCAGAAACTTTTGACAGTTCTTTAGCTTCTTTTGTTATAACAGTTGCTATTGACTGCTTTGCTATTTGAACATTTACGTCATCTGCAATCTTTATATCAAGGACGTTGTCTCTTACAGCGTTAACCGTAGCGTATATGCCGCCTGAAGTTATAACCTTGTCGCCTTTTTTTAAAACGTTTAGAGACTTTCGGTGATCTTTAGCTTTCTTCTGTTGAGGTCTTATCAAAAACAAATAAAAGAATACAAAAATAAGCATAAGAGGCAATAAATTTCCTAAAGCGCCTGTTCCTCCACCTGCTGCCTGAGCGGAAGCATTTGAAGATACAACCAAAAATACAACTAAAATTACCAGTAAATCAATAGACTTTTTCATTCTATCCTCACCTTTTTTTGAATAATATTTTTCAAAAAATTCTTTTTTACTTTAAGAAGTGTATCATTTTCCAATGATTTTCTTATTTTCGTCATCAAGTTTACCATAAAATGAATGTTATGTAAAGATAACAAAGCAAGGTAGTTGGAATACAACACCTCTTTCAATACCTTCCTACAAATCTTCAGACATCCCAACGTCCATTAAGTAAGCATTGAGTTTTGTTTTCAGGTGTTAAAATTCAGTCTTACATCTTTTATCCATGCTCAGGTTCATTTTTGCATAGGCATAGTGTGAAGGAGGTATGAAGTACCTAAAATTATTTGAGATCCTGAAAATTGCAACCATTCGGTAGGAACACATTTTAC
>JAITKL010000060.1 GCA_031278405.1 Endomicrobium sp.
GGTTTCATCTGTAAATAATATCCAACCGCAATTTTGTTTTGGTCAGGACCTAAAAAACATTTTCTTATCCATATGATTTACAGCATATAAGATAGACTCTTTCATTGGGGAAATATCAGCTTTGTTTTTACCAGCAATATCAAAAGCTGTCCCGTGTCCTGGAGATGTTCTTACAAAAGGCAGCCCTGCGGTAACATTTACTATTTTTTTTTCATCTATACACTTTAAAGGTATCATAAGTTGATCGTGGTACATTGCACACACTAAATCAAAAGAACCGTTTTTGGTTTTTAACCAAGCTGAATCCGCAGGTAAAGGTTTGGTTATATTGATTCCCTGTTTAAGCAATACTTTGTAAGCTGGCATTATAATTTTTTGTTCTTCAGATCCAAAAATTGAATTATCGCCTGCGTGCGGGTTTAAAGCGCACAAAGCAACTTTTATATTTTTTTTGCCTATAAAATCTATACTTAATTTTACTGTATCAATAATAGTTTTTGTTTTTATGGTTTTATGAATTTTTGATATTTGGATATGCCTTGTTACCATAACACCATGTATATTACCACATGCCATTAGCATTGCGACTTTTTTACTTTTTGTAAGTGTAGCCAACAGTTCCGTATGACCTGGATATTTTACTCCGGCAAGTTTTAATGATTCTTTTGAAATAGGTGCTGTTACTAAGGCATTTGCTTTGCCTGACATGCAATAACTTACAGCTTTTTTTATTGCTGACAAAGCAATCACGCCTGCCTTTTTTGAAGGGGTTCCTGTATTTACAGAATGTCCTATATTAGAACACTCTACAAAATCAAATGGTATTTTACCTATAAAATATTTTGCAAGAACTTGCTTGTCGCCAAAAACTATAGGCCTACAAACTCTTTTTACTGCTAAAGAATTTACAGTCCTGCATACTATTTCATAACTTATTCCTGCAGGATCTCCTAAAGTAATCGCCACAGGGGGTTTAGACATTTATGTTACCAAGTTTTGTTTATTTTAATATTAGTTTTAGACTTCAATCCATCAATATACTCATTTTGAGCTTTATTTGCGTTAATATGAGCTAAAACTTCAGCTATGTCGTTTTTGACGTCGTCAAAGGTAACGTCTTTCTTTGCACGTCTTTCTTCAATTTTTAAAAAGAATAATCCAATATCTGTTTTAATAGGCTCTCTACTATAATCGCCGACTTTCATTGAAAAAGCAGTCTTATCCAAGATAGGTAAAAGATCGCCTTTTGCTATTATACCCAAATCTCCATCTCTTGGTCTTGATACGGGATCTTCGGAATATTGCCCAGCAACATCTGCAAAAGTTTGTCTTTGAAGTTCTTTTTTGATTGTGGTAACTTTGGCTTGAGCAGCTCTTATTGCGACATCGTTTGCACCTTTAGGCAAACTTATAAAAATTTGACGTACTCTTATCTGTTCGCTTGACATTCTCTTTAAAGAAGCCGCAAGATTTGAAACTAAAGCGTCTTCTTCGGGTGGTAAGTTTGTTTTTGCACCCTTTATTCTAGCGATGATCTTGTCGTAAAGAGACCTTGCTTCAATTTCAGTAGGCATCTGAACTTTAGACTCCAGACTCTGTTTTAGTAGCTTTCTTATAGCAACCTGTTCAGAAATCTTTTTCTCAAAGTCGGACATTGTCATATTCTCTCTTCTCAGTTCAGCTGTAAATTCAGAATCGTTTGCAAATCGCTTTCTAATTTCGGCAATACCTTCTTGTACATCATTTTTTGAAGGTTTAATCTTTTGTTTCTTCGCTTCTTGTTTCAAAATGATCTCAGCTATTTTCTGGTTTAAAACCATTTTCCTTAATTCATCTTCTTTTTGTTTTGTTTGTTCTGAAGCATGCATGTTTTGCCTATACTCTTCCAACAGCGGAATAAAAATAGTATTGAATTCAGATTCAAAAATAGGTTCTCCATTTATTATAGCCAAAGTCTTATCAGTGTCTTTAGACGCTCCTAATAAAGTGCCTACGGCAAGAAATAACACCGCAATATACATTATTGCAAATTTTTTCATTGTTTTGTGTTCTCCTTGTATGGCAATTTATTTTTGTTGCTTGTTTTCAGAAGATGAGATTTCATAATTTACTTCAACGCCAAGATTTTCTTTTTCTTTGTTGTACCACGTGTCAAATTTATCTTTCTCCAAAATTCTTTTTATGTTTTCTTTTGCATCGTCAAAAGATATATGTGAGAGTTTTTGTTCAGATAATTTAAATATTATATGAAAACCGTAGCAAGTTTCTATAATTTCTGACATTTCATTATTTTTAAGTTTTAAAGCTACTGCTTCAAATTCGGGCACAAGTTCACCCTGCTTTACAGGCCCAAGTAACCCGCCATTTTGAGCTGTAGTGTCTTTAGAGACTTCTTTAGCTATTTGTTCAAATTTTGCACCATTTTTAAGCTTTTTGTAAGCGTTTTGAGCCGTCTCTTTGTCTAAGACAAGGATATGCCTCACAGTATATGCTATTGGTTTTTCAAATATTGATTTATTTTCATTATAGTAATTTTGAATTTCATTATCTGAAGCTTTTATTTTTTCACGGATTTCTTTTAAGTAAATATCCATAAGAAGCCCATCTTTATGGTCAGTAAGTTGTTTTCGTTGTTTATTTTTAAAATCTTTTAAAGCTTTCTTGAATTCAGCTTGCTTTTCTATGCCGGATTTCTTTGCTGCCTCTATTACCACAGACTGTTGTACCACAAGATCGAAGAAATGTTTTCTTCCTATAGGCGTAGCAGCAAATTTTTGGAAATTAGTAGACGTGACTGATAATTTATCATTCAAGTCGTTTTCTGTAATTTTTTTATTGCCTACTTTAATAACAAATGTCTCATCTTTTTTACATGCCGATAAAAATAGTCCCATAGCCACTACTGCAGTAATCGTTAATGCTAATTTTCTCACTTAGAGTCTCCTTTATGATGTCACAAATTACAAATATATTTGTAAAATGCATACACACGATAATACAAAATTTACTACTTTATTTTTTGTTAGTCAAACATCAGCTTTTTCGTATTGAAATAAGAACTAAAAGCCATATAACAGTTATAGCGATTAAGGATAAGCCTGGAGAAATAGGTACGTATCTGGAAAGAATCATTTTTAACCCTACAAATATAAGAATGACTGCGATTCCTATATGCAAAAATTTAAATTTGGGAATAAAGTTTGAAAGAAGAAAATATAAGGAACGTAAGCCCATTATTGCAAATATATTAGAAGAATAAACTATAAAAGCGTCTTTGGAAATTGAAAGAACTGCTGGTATAGAATCTACTGCAAATATTAAATCACTCATTTCTACTACAATTAAGGCTGCAAGCATAGGAGTTGCGTATAGCTTTTTATTCTCCTTTATAAAAAAAGTGTTGTTTTCAGTATTATTTTTAAATGGAATTAGTTTTTTGATTATGTTATATGCAATATTATATTTTGGGTTTATTTCTTTGTGATTTCCATACAATATTTTAATTGCTGTGTAAACTAGCAATCCACCGAAAATATATATTATCCAATGTAAATTGTTCATAAGTTCAATTCCGGTAAGTATAAATAAAAATCTTAAAATTACAACTCCGACAATACCGTAAATTAAAACTTTTGATTGATTAACTTTAGAAATTGTGAAATATGAAAATATCATAAGGAACACAAACATATTATCTATAGAAAGAGAATATTCCACAACATATCCTGCAAAATATTCCAATGCTTTTTCGCGTCCAAGTACAAAATATATAATTGCCCCAAAAAACAGCGAGAGACTTATCCAAATGCAAACTATTATAGCTGCTTTTTTTGTTTTTATATTGCTTTTATGTTTATTAAGTATTGATAAATCAATAAAGAGTGCGGTTGTTACGACTGTCCAAAACAGCAACCACATTAGAAATTTTATATCCATCAAATCTCCAAATATTTGCGACTATATTGGAAGCTTAAACATTAAAACGGAACTCTATTATATCACCGTCTCTGACTACGTATTCTTTTCCTTCGCTTCTAAGAAGACCCGCATCTTTTACAGCTTTTTCGTTTCCGAGACTAAATAAGTCTTCAAAACTCATGACTTCTGCTCTGATGAAACCTCTTTCAAAGTCCGAATGTATTGCACCTGCAGCTTGAGAAGCAGAGCATCTTTTTTTGATTGTCCAAGCTTTTACTTCAATTTCTCCCGCTGTAAAGAACGTTTCAAGACCAAGCAAGCTATAGCCTGCTCTTATGAGGCGGTTAAGACCAGGCTCTTCAATACCCAAGTCTTTTAAGAAAGTTTCTCTATCACTTTTAGGCAATTCTGCTAGTTCGGCTTCAATTTTTGCACAAATAGGAATAGCTTGAGTATTTTCGTTTTTAGCTTTCTCTTTTACGGTTGCTGTATGCTTATTGCTCATTTCCGGCAAATCATTTTCTGAGACATTGCAGGCATATAAAACAGGTTTTGCCGTTATCAAAAAAAAATCTTTTAATAATGTTTTATCGTCATTGTTAAGTTTCATGATTCTAGCGGGATTTCCTGCATCAAGATGGGTTTTTACCTTTATCGCAAGCTCCATTTCAGCAAGCATTTTCTTATCGTTTAGCCTTACGGCTTTTTGAAGTCTTTTAAGTCTTTTTGAAAGAGATCCAATATCTGCCAAAACAAGTTCAGTGTCTACAATTTCTATATCGCGTAAAGTGTCAACTTTGCCCATTACGTGCGTTATATCTTTGCTCTCAAAACATCTTACAACATGAACTATTGCTGCAGTTTCTCTTATATAAGCTAAAAACTGATTGCCCAGACCTTCTCCTCGCGATGCTCCTTTTACCAGTCCAGCTATGTCAACAAATTCAACTGTTGCTGGGATTTTTTTCTTTGCGTGATACACTTTTTCAAGAAAGTCCAAACGATTATCGGGGACTTCAACCACTCCGATGTTTGGATCAATTGTACAGAAAGGGTAATTGGCGACTTCAGCTCCTGCTTTTGTTATAGCGTTAAACAGCGTAGATTTTCCAACATTTGGGAGTCCTACAATACCAAGCTTCATAAAACCTCAAAGTTAATTATTTCTTTAATTGTTCCGTTGCTTCTTACTACATATTTTGTAGTAGTAAGCTCTTTTATTCCCATAGCTCATCGTGCATGTAATTTCTGTGTTGTGAAATATCTATATTCATTCGTAACCAGGGCCAAAAACACTACTATCGTGAAGCTTTGTAGAAGTATTTACAAAAACTGTTGCTGCATCAACCTCAGTTACAAACTTCTGCAGTCGCTTTCTCGTTTGTTAGAATTGCTTCTGAAATATTTTGGAGACTTACTTATTGATTATGTGCTATAGATTCTTTCAAAGAATTGATCACTTTTATTGATACTTTTAATATACGAACATTCGGTGATCAAATTCTTCGTCAGGTTTTATAGTGTTTATGTGATATTCCTTGAAATCTCTCAGCCTTTGATCTCAAAATTTTCTTCGCTGTATATTTCACACAATTTTGGCAGAATTTTATCCGTGTAATGTCTTTAATGTACAAGCAATGTTCTCCATTGCATACGGAAGGTCTTTGGCTACAGCTATTATTTACAGACATATTACAATATCACGATCACGTCATCTTCTTTATCTATAATTGTGTGACACAGGCATTTTCTAATGGAACAAGAACAATACAGTTACAGTAGCATTTTTTTGACAAAGTTAACAAATTCTTCGCTTTCCCGTGG
>JAITKL010000079.1 GCA_031278405.1 Endomicrobium sp.
CTTACTTGAGGAGGTATTTTTGTTATCAGTTTTCCATTAGAGTCAAATTCAAGTTTTTCAGACTTTCTACCTATCATAACTTTTGTCTCTATAGGCTCTCTTAATGGATCTATTGAGGGATTTGTAACTTGGCTAGCATTGAGGAGTATTTTATCCCAATAAATTGGAAAAGGATTGGGATTTCCCATACTTGAAAGCAAAACCCCTCCAGTTTGCGATTGCTTATAAATTTCTTTTATTGTTGTTTCTGACCAGTTTTTATTTTCTCTAAACTCAAGAGGATATTTTTTTATAATTAAAGCTCTTGTTGGACAAAGAACCGCACATCTGTGACAGTTAACACATTTTATATCATCGTCTCTAAAAACATCTTTTTTCTCATCGTAGAAATGAACTTTATTTGAACATTCCACAACACAAACTTTACATTTTACGCACTTTTTCTCATCTCTTATTACTTCAAATAATGGACTATTAAAATTTAAATTCATTTATTTATTTTTACCTTCCAATAAAGCAATAACAGCTTCCCCGCCTCTCGGCGACCAAATCCTATCAGGATTATCGCATATTATTCTTATAGCACTCTCTTCACTTGCAACATAAGTTCTGTCGCCTCTTTCTGCAGCAACCATACAGCGAAGTTTTATCCTGTCGTTTAACGCTATCATTCCTTTTTGGTAGCCCAAAATTATTGAAAAAGGTCCGTTTATAAGCACGCTAGAGTAAACAGTTCTAATACTTTTAAGTTCGTTTCGGATTTCTTTACTTTCTCTTTCTATATCGTCCCAGAAAGGAGTTGCTACTGCTTTTAATGCCTTATCCATCGGCATTTTATGTTTTCTTACGAGTAAATCAAAAAGATATGTTATTACTTCAGTATCAGTTTGCAAAGTACATTTATATCCAAACATTTCAACAAAACGCCTATTGGCATCGTAAGAAGATATTTCACCATTGTGAACTACAGACCAGTTAAGCATTGTAAAAGGATGTGCTCCACCCCACCAACCCGGAGTATTTGTAGGGAATCTTCCATGAGCAGTCCACATGTAAGCTTCATACCTATCCAACATAAAAAATTCACCTATATCTTCAGGATATCCTACACCTTTAAAAGCTCCCATATTTTTGCCACTTGAAAAAACGTATGCACCTTTATATTCTTTATTTATTCTTATCACGCATCTAAAGGTAAATTCGTCTTCATCTATCGTTTCTTCTTTTGACATATAAATTCTTGGATAAACAAAATAACGCCATATTAGAGGTTGGTCTTTTATATTTGGAACATATTTTGTGGGTATGTTTCCAGCACTTTCTATTTCAAAATGTTTTGCAAGGAAGTCTTCTACTTGGGTTTTAATGCTTAAATTGTCGTAAAAAATGTGGAAAGCATAAAGTTCTTTATATTGGGGATAAATACCATAAGCAGCAAAACCGCCACCTAAACCATTTGATCTTTCATGCATTAAAGCAATAGATTTAATAATTTCTTCACCGCTAAATCTTTTGCCCTTTTTATCTATAATGCCACTTATCGCACATCCAGATGAAATCCGCAACTCACCTTCTTTTAACATTAAACCTCCAGAAAACACATCCTCCCTGCCCTACGCATACACTATATAAACTAAACGCCCCTAAATCCTATAGCTGATATTTTTACTTTCAAACCCATTTTATTTCGTTAAAGTGTACTTAAAATGCATTAAAATATTTATATTTGCTATTTCTACTTCAGTGTAAAGATATAAGTAAATGTACAGTCACATATAAATATTTATCTTTTGGCATGATGGAAGCCTATTAAAGATATACTCGACTTCTGATTTTAAGTGCAGTTTTGCTTTTTGGCAATCAAACTATTTCTAAAATACAAGCAAAAATCCATTAAAATCATCGTAAAATTCAAAAGATATAAAAAAATTACATTGTCATAGTTATAAAATATTTTATGAGTTATACCGCATATATAGCCTATTATCACAACTATCAAAAACCCCAAACTCTTTCCTTTATTAGTCCTTGACTTATAAGACTTATATATTGAAAAAGGCCAAGCTGAGCCAAAACATACCATCATAAAAGCTTCACAAATACTCAATTTAATCTCCTATTGAACTTCCTGCTAGCTAATAATAGATACCGGTTAAAAACACCAGTTGCAAATAAAACCGCTTGTAAGCGCATCTTATAAATTTATAACTTCTCCGCAAAAATACAAATTCTTAAACAATTTTGATTTCATTGTTTTTTTGTTTTGTCAATAATAACACTACTTCTTGCGATGCTTCTTTAAAATTTTTAGTTTTTATTATCTTAAACCTGAAATCAAAAATCTTTTAATATTTTTTCTCTCAATTTTATTAATCTGTGAGTATTTCTTAGTCGCATTAACATCACAATAGTTTATAATATGGGCAATCATTAATGAGAATCGGCTCTTTAAGCATAATATTTAAATGATATTGTCTGAAATTATCTATTTCCCTTAACAATCTTTGATTTAAAGGTTGAAATTATTGGAACGTCC
>JAITKL010000044.1 GCA_031278405.1 Endomicrobium sp.
TTTTTTTTCTATCAAAGCGTCAGTATCAAAAAAAGCTCTGTGGAGTTCTTCTGAAAGAAGCTTCCCGGTAATAGATTTTCCAACACCCATAAAACCTGTTAAAACTAAATTCATTATAATGATTTTATCCTTTCTTTGTAATCGCTTACTCTTTTCTTAATATCTTCAATAGAATCTCCACCGAATTTTTCTGCTAAAGCCTTAGCAAGCTCTATGGCAACTGAAGCCTCAGCAATAACACCCGCGGCAGGAACCGCACAAACGTCACTTCTAACGGCTTCTCCTTTTACCGATTCTTTTGTTTTTAGATTTACTGAGTTAAGAGCATTTACAAGTGAAGGTATGGGTTTCATTGTACAAGTCATAACTATAGGCTCACCATTGCTCATTCCTCCTTCTATGCCGCCAGCTCTGTTAGTTTCTCTATAAAAACCTTTTGTTTTATCGTAGAAAATCTCATCATGAGCTTTTGAGCCAAAAAGCCCTGCAAGTTTGACGCCATCTCCAAACTCAACAGCTTTCATGGCCTGAATAGAAATTAAGGCTTGGGCAAGACGCCCGTCAAGTTTTAAATCATGTTGGACATGGCTTCCAAGACCAACAGGAACATTCTTAGCTACAACTATAATTTTACCGCCAAGCGTATCACCCTTTAAAGAAGCTGCTTCTATCAATTTTTTCATTTTCTTATCAGCTTCAACATCGGGAGATCTCAGCTCAGAACTTTCAACATTATCCCAAAACTTTTGTTCTTCAATTGAAACGTTTTCAACAGCAACGCTTCCAATTTGCGAAGTGTAAGACATAGCACTTATACCAAACTCTCTTAAAAGACCTTTGCACACAGCCCCGACTGCCACTCTAGCTGCTGTTTCTCTAGCAGACGCTCTTTCAAGAATATCTCTGAAATCTTTTAAACCGTACTTTATAAGACCAGGTAAATCAGCATGTCCGGGGCGAGGACCTAAAAGAGGAACACCGCTAGACTCATTTGAAAAAGGCAACATTATGTCTGCCCAATTTTTAAAATCTTTATTAAAAATAAGCATAGCTATTGGAGAACCCGAAGACTTGCAACGGCGTATGCCTGATAAAATTTTTACTTTATCAGTTTCTATACTCATTCTTTTGCCCCTACCATAACCTTTCTGTCTTCTTGCAAGTTCCAAATTTATGTTATCAATATCTATAACAAGCCCAGCAGGAATCCCTTCAACAATTGCTACCAAAGCTTCTCCATGAGATTCTCCAGCGGTAGTAAATCTGATCATAATTTTCCCCACAACAAGTTAATTTATATATACAATTATAATTATAACATAAGTATTTTCAATACAAAAATTCCCACGCAAATTTTAACGTGAGAGTTTTTGTTAAGTATATGAAAAGTTTTTATTGTTAAACTTATCTTCAAAATATCTTGTTTACTAAACTTGATCGCCTTGGCACAGGATAGAGAAATTGTAGAGTACAAGCTTTATAAATCTTTGCAAGCATTGCATGTTGAATTTATTCTTTAAATACCCGTTTAAAAATATATCCAACATTTTTGAATTGAGATTTTACGTCGCAATCTTTCTTAATCTCATTAAGATTCATATATTTTTTTATATCTTGACTTCTAAGACATGCTTCTTCAAAAGATATTTTGTTATCCCTTGCATCAAATGCTGCAGCTTGAGTCATTGCATAAGCATCTTCTCTAGATACGCCTTTGTCCACTAAAGAGAGAAGCACTGTCCCAGAAAAAATAATATCTTTTGTTTTATCTATATTTGTCTGCATGTTTTTAGGAGAAATATTAAGACCTGACAATAACCCTTGCATTCTGATAATCATGTAGTGCAAAACTATTGAAGCATCGGGGAACATGATCCTTTCCGTGGAAGAATGGCTTATGTCGCGCTCATGCCACAACGCTATATTTTCCATAGCGGTAACAGCATATCCCCTTAAAAGACGAGCAAGTCCGCATATATTTTCCGAAATTATAGGGTTTCTTTTATGTGGCATAGCAGACGATCCTTTTTGCCCTTTCGTAAATGGCTCTTCAACTTCCACTATTTCCGTCCTTTGTAAATGTCTTATTTCTACAGCGATCCTTTCAAGACATGCTCCGACATGTGCCAGAGTAGAAAAATAAATTGAATACCTGTCGCGGGGAACGATTTGCGTTGAAACAGGTTCTGGCTTTAATTCCATTTTTTTGCATACATACTTCTCAACGCTGGGATCCAAATGAGCCATAGTGCCGACTGCACCTGAAATTTTACCATAACTTACAGTCTCAAGGGCAAAATTCAACCTATTTAATGACCTCATAATTTCACTGTACCAAGAAGCTACCTTTAATCCAAAAGTCATCGGCTCTGCATGCACACCGTGAGTTCTTCCCATTATAGGAGTCATCTTATACTTATTTGCCAACTTTGTCGTTATAAGAGACAATTTTTTAGTCTCTTCTATAAGAAGCTTTGTAGCTTGTCTAAGCTGCGCACCGGTAGCTGTGTCTAAAACATCGGAAGATGTCATGCCTAAATGTAAAAAACGTCCTTCATGACCAACAGTCTCAACAA
>JAITKL010000055.1 GCA_031278405.1 Endomicrobium sp.
GTCTTTTTGCATGCAGGGGATAGCTCTGGAGTTTGACGCGAATAATGCCCCTATTGAAATACTTGAGCAACAAATCAAGGAACTCAGAGCTAATCGCTCAAATATTAAGCAGCAACTTTCGACTATTCAAGATGAACTTGAACTTGCTTCAAAAAAAAAGGTGGAGATCAGGGCTAAATTTAAAATCTTACAGCAGAATCTTGGACTACTTGATAATCATGGACTACTTGATGACCTTCTCTATTTTTCAATCAAAATAGAAAAATTTGAAAATAGGGCTAACAAAACAAGCCTTCTTCATGAACAAATAGATTTATTACTTAACATTGCTACAATTAATAGAAAGATAGACAAAATAAATACTATAGTCTTAAGAAATGAGATGGTGAGACGATTGGGAGAGGTAATGTAGAAAATTCCTCTTGATGTCAATGACTCATCCGTATGCTGATGTTAGGGCTTGCATCATTTGGCAACAGCAACTGATCCATCGTATTCTTGTTTAATCTATTGTTTTTATACAGATACCCGCAGAGCTTATATCCCGAAATCATCAAGATTTCTACAGGAAGTTTAAGCCAAAGTGGAAGAGCTGCTGTAATAAATGTTTTTGTAACCAATGACAAACCTTCAGTTGTTAATATCGCTTTTATTTCACGTTTGTCCTTTTCAGATACGTTTGGATGATCTAAAGCAATAGTAAAATGATTTTCAACAATATTTCTGAAATTTTCAAAATTTTCTCTCATTTCAGCTGTTTCTTCTCTCTCTATCTCAACCAGATCCCTCGTCACATTGCAGTTATTTTTCACCTCAACGAAGAGACTTTGCAGAACGGATATTTTTTGGTTTTGGTCTGATATTAACATCATTATGGTATTAATCTCTCTTTGGTGTATCCAATCCTTAATGCTTCCTTTAAAATCTACGGGCATATCGCTTGGAACGCATTGTTCTTGTGTTTCCCATCGCTTCCGATTTTCAATATCCCAGAGTCTTGCCTCTTGTTTCCATTGTGCTAAATAATCTGTAACAAAAGCTGGCCAGTAAACAATGTTCTCATCAGCAAACCTGTTTCTTGCTATCTCAGCTGCTCTTTTTGCTTCAAGTTTTAATCGTTCCTCTCTCTCTTTCTTGAGTTTTTCCTCAAATTCTTCCCTCAGTTCTTCCCATATTGTCTTCTTAGGAACGCTAGTAGGATGCTTGTATTCATTGACAGATTCTTCTTCCCATGCTTTCGGTCTAAACGGGTTGTTCTTTCGTAAAGTTGGATTATTTGGCGCAATAAGTAGGAGTGGAGATGATATAATGGTAAACATTCCCCCCATTAAGTCGCTAAACCACGATGCCTCTACTTCTCTTGGCGGGATAGATGCGGTTATTAACGCTACGCTTAAACAAACTGCCAACGTCTTTTTTACCTTAGTCATAAAAGTTTTCCGTTTGGGTCTTTGACCCTTTGCTTTTATTTCTTCGGTGGCGTTTTGCTTATCAGTCTAACTTCTTCTTTGCTTTCTCGTCAGATTTTTCCTCAATCTCTACGAACTTTCTACGTATCTCATCGTACTTCTATCGTACTTCTTTTGAAGCACCTTTTCCATTTCTTTTATTACCATACGGCTTATCCACGTTGTCTTTACTATTCCTTTCTCTTTACAGTATTGGTCTACTTTTGCTCTAACTCTTTTGGGAAGATATATTAGCGTTGGCGAGTAGTTTTGCCTATAGTTTTCTCCATACTTTCTTCGCAGTTTTCTTATTATTTCTTTTTGCTCTTGCTTTTTCACTTCAATTCTTCCTCTCTTTTAATTTATCTTTTTTCTGTTGTCAAGTACTTAAAGAAATCGGAACTGTTCCCTCTGGCAAACTTTGTACTATCTCTCTTTTCCCCACTGCAAGATACCTTTCCCTTCCTTCCTTGACTAGCTCTAAGGTTATCTCTTCACTCTCTGTTATCTTATACCCGTTGAGGTTCTTGATTACTTTTGTAATTACTTTTAGTATATTCTGCTTTTTCCCTTTTAGTTCTAGTTCTTCTGCAATGTTTTCTAAGTTTAATTTGAACTGGTCTTGAGTAGTGTATATTCTTTTGTCGTAGGTTAAGAGAAATTTTAATGCTGTAGGGTTTTTGATTTTATAACAGTCTTTGTTACGTAGGATTGCTCGTCTTTCGGACAGTTCTTGCGATAGTATTGGATTTAACGTTATTTTTAATATTTTTTTTGTGTAGGGTTTTTGTTCTGTAAGCGTAGTCAATTCGTTTAAAAACGTAAAGCTACTTGCCTTTCCGTCTAATTTTCTTTCCAGAGTTATTGGATATTTTGTTAGTTCTTCAACTTTTTTTTGTAACCATTTTATGTTTTGCCCTCTTATTTGATATCCAATCTTTTTTGCGATTTCCCTTAATGTTACAGATAACTCTATTAATGCTTGCACTCCAAAGAACTTACAGTTTTGTTCCTGCCATGTGTGGATTATTGCAAGAAGTATTCTTAAGTGGTTTGTGTCTAACTGTCCGATAGGCTCTTCATCAGGGTCAGGCGATTTTTTCCCTCGATGAACTATGTATTTTTGGTCGTTAAACGTTATTTTTGTTACTCCGTATTTTGTTTTACGTGATGTTGGATACGCAAAGAATTTACTGTTGATGATTTCGCTGGTAGCTACCTTTTCTTTTCCATAAGGTTTTTCCATCTGCAGAGTTTTTGTGCTTAACGGGGGCTTTACTTCCGTAGATTTTTGTTCTGTAACTTTTAAATTTTGTGGTGGGCGTGTTATTATTTCAGCAGATAGATTTTGTGTTTTTAGGATTTCTGATATTTTTGTTTCGTAGTAGATATTTGGGACTTCTAGTATTGCGGTGCCTGCTTTTGTAGTGAGTTCTATAACAGGTTCAATCCATAGGTCGTAATCTTCCTTTGTGATTATTTTTTTTAAGTACTCTTTGATTTCCATTGGTTTGCCTTTAAAATAAATTTGATTTTATTTTTTAGGGTTTTTAGCTGTTTTGTTGTTTTTCTTAATAGCAAGTTTTTTGTCTTTTTGGTTCTTTTTCGTAGATTTTTTAGCTTTCATTTTAGTGTTCTCCTTTTGGGGGACTTTACCACATTTTATTTTTTGTGTGTTATTAATTATATATATTATAAATTATAGGGAATCGGTTTTCTTTATTTATCAAGGGTTTTTTGGATTTTTCTCATGACACTTTACTACTTTTCTCATGACACTTTACCACATAAGCTTTTCATTGTCAAGTCACCTTTTTAGAAGTCCTGCGAATGATGAATATGATTAAAGCGTTTTGTTGAGATTGATTTATACAAAGCGGATTAATTATGTCGCATGACGTATTACATCACTGGGTAGGTATAGGAATGACGCTAAGGCAGGTTTTAACGTTCAATTCTTCTTTTAGCATAGAAGAATATGACATACAAGAAATTGAAAATAATGGGCATTTAGGAAGGTTTAAACATTGTTCCAATGCGATTGTTTGTTATGCTTTGGAGTTTATTGTGAAACATGTGTATATGCCAAACCGTTCAAAAGTACGGTAGATTTGAGCGTAATATATTGCGGATATGTATAAAACATGGCAATAGATGATAAAAGATAACAAGAAGCCCGTACTAACGAGGTTTACGAAAGACTGTTTCACGTGAGCTAGGCAAGAATAGCAAGTCATCATGCTTTGGACATCATGGTCATGGCATGCCTTTTGAGCGAAGGTTCTTGGTTTTTCCTCGTTTTTCTTTGGTTTCAGCTTGCTTCTGGCACGATTTGACACATAAACTAACCCTTTCCTTTTTCATGGTTTAGCTTGCTTTGTTCGCTTCTTTTGCATAAATCCTAACCCTCTTGCCTGCCTAACCATTAAACCCTTGCCCAAAGCTCCAAATTGCCATTTAAAGCGTTTTTCTTTTGGCTTTGACCCCTAGTTACCAAGAAAGCGATTTCTAGCTTTTAAATAGGCTTAGCTTCATTCATCTAGTCACCCTAGCTTAGAGAAACCATTATCCCAAAGCCACAGACTTGCGTTTTAAGCAACAACTGGAAATGTCGCTTCAGAATGGTATTGGCAAGCTTCTAATTAACCCATATTTTGCAAAACGTACGGGATTTTCAACGATTTTCGCTTTTGTAGGCTCAGTTCAAGGATGGGGGTAAGCTAACACAAGGATGGGGGTAAGCTAACACAAGGTTGGGGGTAAGCTAACACAAGGCTCGAGGAGAAAAAGTCCTAATTACTTTAAGTACTTTAACTGCCTTGAAGCCGTACAACTCGGCTTCTTCGGCTTTAGTAAAATATATAACGACCAAGACAACGGCTTTGCTTTTAAGGGAAAGACAAAAGACTAACGGCAACAGACATTATGCACAAGAAAGAGGTAGAAACAGTTTCTTTGGTAAAAGCAAAAGCATAAGCATAAGCAGTTAGATGTAAACTAAGGATATATCTGCCCAACTTTTTGCAGCGACCTTTGCCTGCTGTGCGGCATACTGGTACGTTAGATTTAGCATATAACTGCCAAAATAAACGAAATTAAAAGGAGAAACGAAATGAATAAAACAAAAGAACCAAATCAGGATTTAAAAGAAACGAACGAGCTTGCTGAATTAAAGAAAGGGTTAGAGGAAAGCAAAGACAAAGTGATATTTTTTGCAGAGGCTGATATTGCGTTAGGA
>JAITKL010000018.1 GCA_031278405.1 Endomicrobium sp.
ACTAGTATGCATGCTTTTTATCATAGAACTTTGAACTTTGGAATCTGGAGTACATATGGATATAGACTCAGGTATCCAGGACCAAAACCTTGCACAAAAAATCGGCACAGTAATAATGGTTGTCAGATTTTTGCGAGGCTGCGTGTCGCAGTTATAGAAGAGACTACTACGGTAAGGATAAAAGACATGGTTTGAAAAAATAATCAATAATAATTATAGACGGTCAATTTTCAGTGTGGTCCAATAAATAACATTAAAAGAATTTAGAGCTAATGAGAGAGGCTTAAACTATGATCGCTGGTATATGTCATGCAAGAATTGAATACAAATAAAAATTTTATAAACTTTGTTGACTTTCCCAAAGAACATGTTAATATTTTAAAAGAAGCCGCTAATCTTGCTTTAAAGTCTGAAAAAAAGAGAAAATATCAGATAAATTTTATACTGTTAAGCGATGAAGAAATAAAAAAAATGAACATAAAATATAGAAAAGTAAGACGTATAACTGACGTTATATCTTTTTTAATTGTTCCTGAAATTTTTGCGGGAGATATTTATATATCAAAAAATTGCACTCAAAAACAGGCAAAAAGATACGGCAACTCTTGGCAACAAGAATTGGCGTATCTTGTTATACACGGAATACTTCATCTTTGTGGCTATACCGATTATGATGTTGAAAATAAATTCAAAATGCTTGCCAAACAGGATAAAATATTTCAATGTTTATTTCAGAAGTCTAACTGCTATAGTTTTTTTTAATTGTCTCGACTTGGGTATCTGCGGCTGAGTTAGGCATTACAAGTTTATCTAAGTACAGAATAAAAAAAGATTATTGTCAAAATTTTTAAACTTTCCAAGATGTTGCTGTCATTACTTGAACAACAAAGAAAGTTTTGGCTTTAACAAATAGAACTATCATCCCTAAGACCATAGCAAGATACAAATTTGAAAATGGGATATATTTGTTTTTCCTATGATAATGATAATTGCGTCGTTTTTTTAGAATTCTATTTGATTTATTAACAATTTCAAACAAAATAATGAAGCTGTTTTTAAGATGCAAGGAAAGTAGACATAATCAAAGCCGACGAAGACGAAATAGATTTTGTTGTCAGATAAAAACACTTATCCTCTTTCGGATGAGTCTAGGGAGCTTGTAAGCAATATAATGTGTTTCAAAAACATGAAAGTCTCTCAAGTGATGGCGACTATTTTCGATATTTTTGCCGTGAATATAGATTTATCCAAAGACAAGATGATTAAAAAGATTATTAACACAAAGTATTTAAGAGTTTTCGTCAAATTTTGCTCCTGAAAATGCAAAAATCAGCAAAGTTCTTAAAGGGTTTAAAGCAGGAAGACATCATAATAGCTGTGGTATTTGACGAGTTGGGTACACAATAGGTCTTGCTTCAATAGAGATTTATTAGAATAAATTGTTGGATATGTTTGGAACGAACATGATTTAAAAAACTATAATATCAACTAAAGGCAACAAATATATTATATAGGCATATAGCCAATAACAAATGTTAATGACGAACTCAATCTGAGGCATTATTCCAGAAGGAGATTATTCAACTGCTAATGGTGGATTTAGAGATGTTTGGAAGAATACCCAAAGATGGTAAAATTAACTGGAACGGCTATTTAATAAAAATTCAAGATGCTGATTCTAAGAAGACAAAGAGAATAATTTTTAAAAAATGTACTATACAATAAACGGTCTTGTTCTTAACTCCAAAATACACGGTGAATGTGATAAACTTATCACACTTTATTCTTATCAATGGGGAAAAATTCAAGCTGTTGTCCCAAGTGCCAAAAAGATAACAGCAAAACTTTCATCTGCTACGGAAATACTTACAGAAAGTGAGTTTCATGTTTTTAATAGACACCCGTCAATAAGACCAAAAATTACAGGAGCAAGCATTATTAACAATAATACAATAATAAAAAACGATTTTATGCGAAATTCGTATGCTTTATATGCAGCGGAAGTAAGCGATAAATTTGTGCCTTTTAATCTTGAAAATAGAGAGAAATACGACTTGATAGTAAGAATTTGGGAAATACTTAGTGTTTGCAAACATCCCAAAATAGCTCTTGTCTCATTTATTTTACGATTTTTAAGGCTTTCAGGGTATTCTTTTTCGGAGTATATAAGAAATAACAATACCTTTATTGACGAACGTATGATAACGAATATAAAAAAACTTTCAAACTGTTCTGGAAACAATGTGGATTTTATTGACATAGAAGATGAAAAAGTTTGGAATTATGTTGAATCTTATCTAACAAATTATATCCATCGTCCTATGATAAGTGTATTTTTACAAAAGATGGATGTCAAATCTTATTAAAAACCAGTCAGCAGTCGCCAAGAAAAAGCCATTAAATATACTTATGGGAAATGAGATTGCGAGAGAACTTAAATATCACCTTCTCTGCAACGAAACTGAATAAAGCTTTGCGCTGAAGCAAAACTCAAGGATACCCCAAGCACAATCCTCTATAGTTTTGTCTAAAGTTGATAAAATTTTTTTAGAGACTCTTCCAAAAGGTGCTTTTAATCGTTCGAACTAGATAATGAAAATATAATAAGGTGAAGTCATTAAAGCTTACAATGAAGCAGTCGCTGTCTATGAAAAGCATGCAATAATGGCTGATATTAAAGATACTGAAAATCTCAGAATTGAATTCCTAAATATGAAACTTTATAAAGAGAAATTTTCAACTATTTTAGAGAAGAGGGAAAAGCCAACAACAGATTTGTCAAAGCACGAATATTGGCAATCAACAAAGAGCCCGAAACCGTTAAAGATAAAGTTTAACTTTATGTTAAACTTTCTTTTTCATTACAACCTCCATTATTTAGAGTTTGCACATTAAGTATTTTAATATATGTTACTAAAAATAACAAAAATATTGAAAAGTCTCCGATAGGAGATTAGTACAAAAACTACAAATTGGGAAGAACAAGAAAAGATGTTGAATATTTAAAGCAGTTTTTTACACATGAATAAGTTTTGTTTTTAATTTTGTTGTTTTAATATCAAAGCTACTTCCAAAATCAAGCAAATATACATTCTTAAATGCTGAACCAAATTTATATTTGTTTATTTTTTTGAAAAATATGCAATATTCCCAGTATTAATATCTTCTTAAAACACTCGCTTCTTGATTTCATAAAATCTATTATGTTATAAAATTGTATACTTTTTGGCACAAAATGATATTAACATGTTATAATTGTTTATGGTAAGCGTTAAGAATGACTAAATGGTTGAAATGAAGCGATTAATCTTAGCGGTTTGTATTTTATTTTATCCATCTTCAAAATCTAAATGTAAATACGGACATTTTGTTACTCGTGTTTCAAAAACGATATAAAATTCTTCTCATCAACTACTTTATCAAACTTCAAATAAGTCTTACGAAGTTCAGCCATAGGTTTACATAAATGTTTAGCACAAGCTTCTACATCATTTATACGTGCCTGTGCCGTTTCTCCTCGCATCTTTTCAAACTTAAGTCTTGACATGATTTCTATAAGTTCCAACTCAGCGAATTCAATCATTTTTATATACAAATCGTTAGTAGTACTTTTTTCTCTCTCCTCTTGAGTTTTAATACAGGCTTTAAGATACTTAATTTTTACCTCGTTTTCTTTAAGTCGTGCTTGTAGATGTTTATTTCCGGCTTCTATGCTCTTAAATGAAGAATTGGTAAGCTTGAGGACAGCCTTTGCCAATTCAAGAGGTATCTTTGGCGTTTTTCCTGCTTTAATTTCAGCTTTTATAAGTTCAATATTAGCCTTGTCTATGTTGACATTAATTTTGTTAATGTCAAGTTCTAGTTTCATGCTGGCAAGTACACATTTTAATGCTTTAATATCATTTTCGGTCTTTGCAAGTACTTTTTTTGAAAAAGTGCTAGGAAGAACTTTAATAGGAATTTCTGGAATTTTAGTTTCATTCTCGAGTTCCCTCCTTTTTTCATATAAATTTTTCCCTTCATTTATCATAGATGATTTTTTATTCTTAATATTTGCACGTTCAGCTTTGAGTGCATTGATTTTTTGCTCAAGCATTTCAATATCATTCAATTTTGCATCGGAATTCGTTGCTATTCCATACACGCTAAAAGCACAACATACCGTAAACCCCAAAATTATTTTTTTCATTTTAATAATTCTTGTAAAGTATTTTTAAATATACGCTACGTTCAGTATTGTATAATATTTAAAATCGTTTAAAAACAACATTTGTAAAAATATCTAAATTTACTATCCTCAAGCTTTACCAAGGGATATTAGATCTGGTAAAGCTCTTAACAACATTGCAAAAAGGATAAATTGTTTAAATAAAACTTCATTCTCTGTCTCTTTAGATATGTATGTACAGAGAATGAAGTTTTATAAAAGTAACTCTAAGTTTAAAATCTATATACTCTCTATAGGACTTGCATTTCAAATCAAACGAACATACTAGCATTTTCATCGTACCTAATCAGGCGAGATATTTGATATAGAAGACACTTAGATACTTACCTAGAAGTATATATTTTGTCACATCTTTATACATCTAGTGGCAAGCAGACAATTGGGCACTCATCGCAAGTAAGGTTTAAGTTGTAAAGATAGGTAATTATAGAGCTTTTTGCAAAATTTTGCAACTTTAATCTTTATTCTAGTGGATTGATTATTGAGATTTTATATTTTTTATAATTTATTGACAAGATATTTCAAAGTTAATATACTTCTTATACTTGATTGGTATTATAAATCGTTCAAGTACAAAAATATGTATTTAAACGATTTTTGCTTAATAAAATATAATAAAAATTAAAATTGTAGATGTAAAACATTGAAAAAACAATTTATTTCAGTATTTTACATTAAGGAGGATGGAAGATGTTTAGTACAGGAGACACAGCATTTATCATTATCTGTACAGCATTAGTTGTGCTTATGACGCCAGCTTTGGCATTTTTTTATGGCGGAATGGGGCGTAGAAAGAATATGGTCAACAACTTAATGAATTCTGCTTTTATAATTGGATTAGGAGTGGTTTTGTATATTTTGCTTGGGTATTCTTTGTCTTTTGGCGAAAATGGCAATCTTTTTATAGGCTCTTTAAATAATTTCTGTCTTTTTGGCATAAATACAGATTCTCTTACCGGTTCAATTCCTACTTTTGCTTTTATTGCATTTCAAATGGCTTTTGCTCTCATAACGCCGGCTATTATAACAGGTTCTGTAGCAGGAAGAATGAGATTTAAAGCATTGTTTCTTTTTATAACTTTGTGGTCTGTTTTTGTATATTATCCTTTAGCTCATATGGTTTGGGGCGGTGGGATAATAGGCGGTACTATAGGAGCTTTAGATTTTGCTGGAGGAGACGTCGTCCATATAAGTTCAGGAACTACTGGGTTAATCCTAGCTATTTTGCTTGGCAAGAGAGTAGATTATATGCAGAGTTCGTATAGAATGCATAGTATGCCATTTGTTTTTTTGGGAATGGGGTTTTTATTATTTGGTTGGTTTGGTTTTAATTCTGGAAGTGCTCTTGCTGCAAATGGTCTTGCGGCTCATGCGTTTATAACTACGGCTATAGCTTCTTCTGCAGGAATGTTAATTTGGATTTTGTTAGATATACTTAAAACTGGCAAATCTACACTTATAGGTACCTGTACTGGCGTTATAGCAGGATTGGTTGGCATTACGCCGGCGGCTGGATTTGTTGATGTATGGGCGGCTTTAATAATAGGTTTGACAGTAAGCCCTGTTTGTTATTGTGGCATATCTCTTATTAAAAAAGTATTTAAAATTGATGATGCTTTAGATGCTTTTGGATGCCATGGAATAGGTGGTATTTGGGGTGGACTGCTTACAGGCGTTTTTGTAAACCCATCAATTAATGGTGGCAAACCAGGTCTTATTTACGGTGAATTTGCGCAGTTTTTTGCTCAGGTCGAAGGTATCATTGTAACTTTTGTAATTGTTATTTTAGGTACTTTTCTTTGCGCATGGATTGTTAAAATGTTAATGCCTTTAAGAGTTGAAAGAAAGGAAGAGTTGATAGGTTTAGATATATCCGAGCATGGTGAAAGTGCGTATCCGTCGTTTACAGGATTAGATTAGTAGTTTATAATATGTGGAGGAAATTTTATGATAAAAATTGAAGCCATAGTCAGAGAAGAAAAATTAGAAGATATAAAAGAAGCTCTTACTAAAATAGAGGTTAACGGTGTTACTGTTTCACAGGTTATGGGTTGTGGAAAACAGAAAGGCTATCAAGAGATTGTCCGCGGTATGGAAGTAAGTATTACTATGCTTCCAAAAATTAAATTTGAAATTATAGTGTCTTCCGAAGAATGGGAGCAAAAGACTATAAAAGCTATACAAGAAGCGGCTTTTACCGGCAACCCCGGCGATGGCAAGATATTCAGTTATGATTTGCGAAGCGTTATGAGAGTACGTACTAAAGAAACAGGTATGGCGGCTATAAACTAACTTTTGAATATAAAAATATTATATTATGCGAAATTACACAGTACAAGGTATAAGTTTGTTTATTTTTATTGTGAATGATAATTATTTCTAAATAAGGAATGATAATGTCCGATTCTTCAAAAGATCTTTTTTCATCAAAATGGGGTTTTATTTTTGCTGCTGCAGGTTCTGCCATAGGAATGGGAAATATATGGCTATTTCCATATAGAATTGGCGAGCTTGGCGGTGCAGCTTTCCTGATACCATACATTATTTGCGTTTTTGTCTTGGGTTTAATTGCAGTTATAGGTGAAATAACTTTTGGAAGACTTACAGGAAAAGGCCCTATAGGTGCTTTTACTAAAGCTTTGAGGCTTAGTGGCGGACATAATAAAGTAGGAGAATTTATAGGTTGGATACCTGTTATAGTAACTTTTGTTATTGCTTTAGGGTATAGTGTGGTGGTTGCGTGGGTTATTCGATTTTTATTTGATTCAATAACTGTCTCTGCATTTTTTAGTATAAACAGCATTTCATATTTTAATTTGATTTCAGACAAAGGAACATCTTTCTGGGTTGTTTTAACTCTTACAATGACTGGTTTGTCAATAATAGGTGGAGTTGAAAAAGGCATAGAGAAATTAAACAAACTTATGATGCCCGCTTTCTTTATATTATTTTGTCTTTTAGTTGTAAGAGTTGCTTTTCTTCCATGCTCTATAAATGGATATAAATTTCTTTTCATTCCAAAATGGCGCATGCTTTTAAATGCTAGAACATGGATTTTGGCGTTAGGTCAGAGCTTCTATTCTCTTTCTATTTTAGGTTCTGTTCTTGTAGTATATGGTTCTTATGCGAGAAAAAGTGAAGATATTATTTATTCTGCAAAAAATGTTGCTATTTTAAGTGTTCTCGCTTCAATTTTAGCGTCTTTAATAATTATCCCTGCAATATTTTCTTTTGGTAAAGATTTAAATTCTGGACCTTCATTAATGTTTATTACAATACCTGATATTTTTAAGACAATACCATTAGGGCAAAGTTGCATGATAATCTTCTTTATAGCTGTTTTATTTGCAGCTATAACGTCTCTCATGAGCATATTAGAGGTAATAATAGAGTCTATTCAAGGTAAATTAAAAATATCCAGAAAGCTCTCAGTTTTAATTTCTATAGTTATAACTGCGTTTTTTAGCATACTTACAGATGGGCATATAGATGGTCTTATGGACATTTTACAAATACATTTAGTTCCTTTTTGTGCTCTTATAGCAGGTATTTTTGTATTTTGGATTTTACCTTCAAAGAGAATTATGAAAGAAATTCAAAATGGGCGATCTGTTATGGTTAATAAGTGGCTTATACCAACTGGGCGTTACATTTTTTGTGGACTTGTGATTTTAATTTACTTGTGTAATCTTTTTCATTTAGGATAGAGATATTTAGAAACGTTTGTTTTATTATGTCAAACATATCTAATTATCAGCACTTTTTTCAGAAAGTCCTACTTAGATGATAGAAACTGAGGATCGCTAGCGTTAACAAGAAAAGTAAGCGAAATATTCTAGTTGCTACTTTTAGAACACTGTAAATTATACTCACGTACAAAACCTACAAGATCAAACTGTACTATCAGCTTGATCTTGTAGGTTTTGTCTTAGCGAATTGGTGGTTTCTGTCATCCTTATTGCTATTGCTTGTTGTCCTTTCTGGGAAGTTCATTTATTCCTTACGTCACGTTCTGTTTCCGTTTTTTGCTGGTTCGTTTCTTGTGATTTGGTAGCATTGCAAGCAAAAGCCTTTTACGCGCCACACGCATAACACATTTTGTCTGTCCCGTTTTTGGATTTGTAGTTGTTGCCTTGTGTCTATGTCGTGGGTGCAAGCATCTTTAAGATTACTTCTATGAACTGAAGCTGTTCAGCATTGGGCTGTTGTAAAAAACATGAATACTAATGATACTAATTTTAACACTTTAACTTATTCTTAATAATTTAAAAAGAACTAAAATAAACCCTACGTTGTATTTAAATAATCTTGGTATATTTGAACACAGTGGATGTGCGTATTTATCCCAAGAAGTTTTGAAATATTTAAGCAAAAAAATTGCTGTGGCAACTTGTCCCACCTCTAATTGTAAACTCGCAAGCGATATAGCTCCTGAGAAAATGGTAAATTTTGGAATTAAAGTAGCCTTGGTACAGATGGACATGCAAGCGCAAATAACAATGCTCTTGATATGTTTAGAGAAGTGTACCTGATCACTCTACGAATGAATTCTTTAATTGATATTTAATAAAAATTAATCATGCCGGATTTTCCACTGGCATAATTTTTCATTGTTAATTATGCAATATTAGAAAATATGTTATGTGATAAAATGTATATATATTAAATTTGTTTCATATCGCAATGAAAATCTGTAAAACTGCGTGTAGTAGGTATGCTCTTTATTAAAAGATAATAAATAGTAAAATATAGAACAATTTAAGTTTAATATTAAAGACAAATATTTGACAAAATGTAATAAAATACGTATAATTTTAATATAAAAAGACATTTAACGATAATTTAAGAATAAAAAATGGAAAAACACAGGATAATTCAAATAGCAAATAATAGATATTAAAGAACTTTCAGAATATTTAGGAATAGGAAAGTCTAAAATTTATAGTTTAATAAGAATAAAAAAATTCCTGCTTCAAAAATAGAAAGACAATATAGATTCTCAAGAGATATAGTAGATTCTTGGCTTAGAGATAAAATAACCACCAAAAAAGAAAAAGTTTTTCAACAAAATGCAGTTCGGTGTAGATAAATAAATAAATCAATTTGCAATTACAGGAGGGTGTAAAATGGCTGAAAAAGTAAAGAAAGTTGGAGTAAAGAGAGAATCCGGATATCTTTACTTTATTGACAAGCAGGGCGATATCTCAAGATCAGTTATGAGCAGAGGCGGTAAAAAAAAAGGTGGGAAACCTCCAAAAGTAACAAAAGTAGAGAAATTAGAGCTTAATAAAGAAAAAGGCTACTTTTACTTTATTGACAAGCAGGGCGATATCTCAAGATCAGCTATGAGCAGAGGCGGTAAAAAAAAGGCT
>JAITKL010000030.1 GCA_031278405.1 Endomicrobium sp.
TCAACAGCAAGATTTGTTAAAAGCAAAAGACGATTTGCTTGAAGTTATAAAGAAAATAAATCAATCAACGATAGAGAATTTTAAAAAGACTTTTGATATTGTAAGAGATAATTTTAAAATCCTTTACAGAAAGTTATTTGGCGGCGGCGAAGCGGATTTAATGCTTACTGACGAAAACAATTTGCTTGAAAGTGGCGTGGATATTTACGCTCAACCTCCAGGGAAAAAATTGCAAAATATTTCTCTTTGCTCGGGAGGAGAAAAAGCTTTAACGGCTGTAGCTTTGTTATTTGCATTTTTTATGGTTAAGCCGTTTCCATTTTGTATTTTAGATGAGGTAGATGCTCCTTTAGATGATGCAAATGTGGGTAGATATAACTCTATGATTAAAGAATTTTCGTCAAAGACGCAGTTTTTGATTGTAACGCATAACAAATGCACAATGGAAATGGCGGACGTTCTTTATGGTGTGACAATGGAAGATCACGGTATTTCAAAAATAATCTCAGTAAAGATGAACAAGCAAAATGAAGTTGACTCTATAATTCAAGAAGCATAATAATTGGAAGCATGATTAATGACAAAATAGATCTTGTAAAATGCGACGATTACAAATAAAGCGAATAAATGCCATTAAGAGAAATTCTTGAGAGCATATCTGCTTTATAAAGTCCTCTGAAGCGTATTCTTATTAAACCAAATCTGTTAAGTTCCAAAGATCTTTTAAAAGTTGTAACCACGCATCCAGAAATTGTAAGAGTTATAATAAAACTTGCGACAAAAGCGGGAGCTATTCCTTATTCCTATATTCGGCGACAGTTATTGAGGAATAATTTGAAATATAGAAAATGTCTAGGAACTTATAGATACAGATAAAGTCTACAGGGAAGAAAATATTGAGCTGATAAATTTTGAAGCTGTCAGTTCCAAAGATTTTGACATCGGTGATAAGAGCCTGAACGTAAAGAAAGTTAATTTCTCAAATGCCGTTTTGGATTATGATGGCATAAAATAAAATCTTCCGAAGCTTAAAACTCACGTGTTGATGGAGTTTTTAGTGGGCATAAAAAACTTTATGGGAGTTCCGGGTCTTATAAAAGTTGAATATCACAAATATACTTCAATAAAAACAAAGTTAAGATTTACTCTTACTGTATAGCATGCTTGGTAAGTTTTTGTGGGTAAAAGCTAACATAAATGAAAAATATTTATGTTAAATGTTTGCTTTGTACAAAAGTATGTACTGTAGGTGCAATGCAAAGCAAAAGAATCGTAAACCAAAAAAGAAGTACATAAGTTGTCTTATTGTTATGAGATGTGTTCTAAAAAAGCTATAGATTTTAGGAAAAGCTTTCTTGCAAAATTTTTGTTAAGGATAATTAATAGGATGGCTAAAAGAACTAAATTTCAAAATTATACCGAATATATTATGCTTAAAACAATCATCTTTTTTATAAGACTGTTTCCTTTTAAGTTTGCGGTAAAGGCTGGTGAAGCCATAGGTATTGTTTCTTACTATATCGTTAATTTTAGACGTTCGCATGTTATAAATATGCTCACGCAATCGTTTCCTGAAAAATCTCAAAAAGAGATAAAGATTATAACAAGGAACACCTATAAAAATTTTGCGAGGACAGTTGTTGAAATTATATTTTTCCCGACTATGTCGGACGAAGAAATAAAAAAACTTCTTGTCTGTACAAATGAACACTTGGTAGAAAAGGCATATTCTAAAGGCAGGGGAACAATTTTTATGTCAGCTCATTTAGGCAATTGGGAATTGACTGCTTTGGCTTATTCAAAAATATATCCTATATCTGTAGTTGTTGCAAATCAGTCTAATGTTCTTGTGGACAAAATGATGGATAATGTCCGCACTAATCAAGGTTTTTCTACCATAAGCAGAAATGGAATAGCTTTCAGAGATGTTATGAAAGCATTAAAAAGAAATGAAATAGTCGCATTTTTAGCTGACCAAGACGCTGGTCCCCAAGGCGTTTTTATTCCATTTTTTAGAAGGTTGACGTCAACTCCAAAAGGTGCTGCTCTTTTTGCTATTAGAGCAAAATGTCCAATTATAATAGCCCTTGGAATAAGACAAAAAAATGGCATAATGAAAGTTGAATTTACAGAAGTTCCAATACCGAACTCTGGTGATTCAAATAAAGATATAGAAATTATAAATACGTTTTATTTAAAAAAACTTGAAGATATTGTCCGTCGTTACCCAGAGCAATGGTTTTGGTTTCATCGCAAGTGGAAAACCCGTCCCGAATAAAAGTATTCGCGCATGCAAATTTTGACTAGCTACAGGTTTTTGAGTATAATTCGGTTGGCAATAATAAATTACAAGTACAAGCGGGCCTGTAGCTCAGTTGGTTAGAGCGTTCGACTCATAATCGAATGGTCGTAGGTTCAAGTCCTACCAGGCCCAATTAAGAAGGTAAATTAACTCTTGAGAAATCAGGGAGGGGTTTTATTTTTCAAATTTGCTATAATCTTTCCGCTGTGGTAGTTAGCTCAACGGAAGGATGTTCGCCTCATGTGCGAGAGGTTGCAGGTTTAAATCTATACTACCCATGCTAAAAATTGCTTATTTTTCTTAATTCAGTTTATATCTGTAAATTGAGGCAAAAATCGGGGGCATAGATGGAAGATTTAAGGCAAGATTTGGCGTTGTTATTTGAATTACAAAATTACGATATAAAAATTAGCGATATTAACAAGCAAATAAGCCTTGCGCCTAGCTCAATTGAACAAAAGAATATAATTTTAGAAGATAAAAAAGCTGAATTAAGCAAAGGAAAGAAGAAATATGTGGATTTAGTATCGTTGAAAAAAGAAAAAGAATCTTTGCTTGCCGATAAAGAAAAAGCTATAGAAAAACATTCTATGGAGCTTAATACAGTTAAGTCTAACGATACTTATAAAGCTTTACTTTTTGAAATAGAAAGAGCAAAAGTCGATAAGAATATTCTTGAAAATGAGCTTTTGGTGCTTATAGAAAAAGTAGATGAAGAATCTGCAAAGATTAAAGCCGCTGAAAACGAATTTCAAGAATTTGAAGAAAATATAAAGAAAGAAATAATAGATATAAAAAATAATGCTAATAAGCTTAAGGAAGAAGTTATTGCATCGGAAAATAAAAGAGAAGAACACAAATTTAAAATCAGCAAATCCGTCTTGTCTCATTATGAGAGATTAAAAGAAGGGCGCGACGGTTACGGGTTGGCTATTGTTGATGGCGAAAGTTGTGGTGGCTGTGGCATGGTTTTAAGGACTCAGCTTATCAACCAAGCTCTTAAAAGTCAAGAACTTGTGTTTTGTGATAATTGTTCCAGAATATTGTTTAAGAGATAACGCTTTATAAAGACGGATACGCAACTGCTTTGCAGTCTTTTAGGTATGTAAAGAGGAAAGTCCGAACTTTAACCTTAGGATTATCCTTAAGGTAAACGGTAGCAGGCAACTCCTGTTGCTCGTGAGGGCAGAGGTGCGAACAGAGACGCTTTTCTTAGAAATAAGAGAGTATCCTTCTGAAAAGGATAAGTTTTCGCGGAAACGCGGAAGATGAAACGGCAAAATCCTTACCGGAAAGCAAGGCTGAAGTATAGCCGCTTGACTGTTAAAAGCGATTTTAACAGCAGAGAAATAGTTGCGCTTTCAAGTTTTGAAAGACAGAATTCGGTGTATAATTCGTCTTTATAAAGCGAATCTTAAAGGATAAAATTGGACTCGCATCGCTTATGGGTCCTACATGTAGAATGTTGAGCGTCTTATGGGTGTTGGAGGATTTTATTTTATAAAAATAACATGCAAGCCTTAACGTTGCCACTTTGATAGGTTTTTGATAAGTTTAGATTTTATCGCAGGCAGTTTTCTGGGTTCTTATCTCGCAAGATTTTTTTACCCGATCAAATTCTTAGAAAATGTTTTGTAGTTTTGACGATAATAATAGCTGTAAAGATGTGCTGATTTCGAAGTAGGAATACACAACAATGTACCACGTCTTTGTAATGCCTTTAGAAACGTCGCAGTATCTTGTTAATAATATGGAAGGCTTATATGTTGACTGTACTTTCGGCGGTGGTGGACATACTTCTTATTTACTGAACAAATTTGAAAAAATCAAAATAATTGCATTTGATTGGGATGAAGATGCTTCAAACAGATTCCTTGAGCGAAGAGGGGATTTTGAGGGTAGGGTTATGTTTGTAAGAGATAATTTTAGAAATATTAAAAGCGTTTTAGCAGGAATGAATATAAACAAAATTGACGGCATTCTAGCTGATATAGGTGTTTCTTCAAAACAGTTTGACGATTTAGAGAGAGGTTTTTCTTTTAATTCTAGCGTTCTTGACATGAGAATGGATAAGAGGAATGCTTTGTCAGCAAAGGAAATTGTAAACTCTTACTCCCGTAGCGATTTAACTGATATTTTTTATAAATACGGAGAAGAGCATAAGTCAAGACAGATTGCAGACGCTATTATTTTGCGTAGGAAGAGGGGAATAATAGGTACTGCTTTGGAACTGAAAGATATAATCTGTTCTGTTAAAAGAGCTGATGGAAAAATAAATCCAGCTACAAAAGTTTTCCAAGCGTTGAGAGTTTTTGTAAACGATGAGTTTGGTAATTTAGAAGCGTTATTATCGGATGCTCCAGAATTGTTAAATCAATATGGCAGGATAGTTTTAATTAGCTTTCACTCTTTGGAAGATAGAATTATAAAACAAGACTTTAAGAAAAATGCGTCATACGGAATATATAAGATACTCACAAAAAAAGTGGTTACAGCTTCTCAGGAAGAGATTTATTTAAATCCAAGAAGCAGAAGCGCTAAAATAAGAGCTGCGGAGAAAATAAGCAATGTATAAGTCATTTTTCTTAGGAGCATCGTTAATTATTACGATTTTTGTTTATCTTTGGCAACAGAATATGTCAATGAGATTGACCTATAAAGTGAGTTCTTTGCAATCTGATTACGACAAATTAAATTCTGAAAACGATATTTTAAGATTAAAAATAAATTCAAATCTTGCCTTAGACAAAATGGACAAAATTGCCAAAGAAAATAATCTTTTGCGACCTGATGAAAAACATGTAATTTATATTGATTAGGTTTCTTAAAAAATGAGGAAGAAAAAAAGTAGAATTAATAGAAAGACTGTTCTGGCGTTTGTAACGCTGTCGGTCTTTTTTCTTTTAGTTGCGAAACTTATCTACTTGCAGATATTCCTTCATGGAAGAATAAATCGTGTTGTTGAAAAAATGGTTAATCGCGAAAATGTGGAAACCCCCAAACGAGGAGATATTCTTGATGTAAAAGGAAATATATTAGCGACAAGCATAAAAAGTTATACGGTTTTTCTTGACGCAAAAATGATTGAGGATTTTGAAACATTAAAAAAAGTATTATCTGAAAATGGGATAAAAATAAAAGAAAAAAATTTATACGATTTAAAAAACATGTCTTATATTCCTATAGCTTTTAATGTTGATTCTTTCACTGTTGAAAAAATAAAAGGAACAAAGCTTAAAGGCGTTGGCTTTGAGGCAAAATATACCAGACGATATCCACAAGGGCGGCTTTTAGCGCATATACTTGGCATAACTGGTCGCGATGGTAGTGGTCTTGAAGGCATTGAGAAAATATGTAATGCAAATCTTTCTGGTAAAACTATAAAAACTAAAATAATTAGAGATGGTCGTGGACAAATAATCCGTAATCAATTCCTTAATACGCAAGAAATTTACGGTTGTAATATAGAGCTTACTATAGATAGGAATATACAATTTATAGCCGAACAGGAGCTTAGGAAAGCCTTTGAAATATATAAAGCTACAAAAGCTATATGCATAGTTCAAGATCCGAAAACTGGAAAAATTCTCGCTATGGTTTCTCTTCCAGATTTTGATTGTTCAGACAAAATTAAAGATATAAGGCGTTTAAGAAATTCTGCAATCAGTGATTTATACGAGCCGGGATCAACATTTAAAATAGTAACAGTGTCAGCTGCTTTAGAAGAAAGAAAAACAAAACTATCGGATTCATTTTATTTGGAGAACGGTAAGTTTAGAATAGCCGGACATACAATAAAGGACGATCACAAAATAGAGGAGGGTAGTGCCGTATTAAGCAGAATTTTTGAAATGTCGTCTAATATAGGAATGATAAAAATAGCTCAAAGATTGGGCGCTGATCTTTTCTATGATTATATAAGAAAATTTGGATTCTATTCATTAACTGGCATAGATTTACCTGGAGAAGCTAAGGGTCTTTTAATGGATGTAAAGAGATGGAATGCTTTAACTCTTCCTAATATTTCGTTTGGTCAAGGTATAGGCGTTTCTGCTCTTCAAATAATAAATGCGTTCTCGTCATTGGCAAATGATGGCGTTTTATTGAGACCTTTTGTAATACAAAAGATAACAAAATGTAATTCCGAAGAAGAAATTTTTGAAAAGAAAGAAATAAGAAGAGTTGTTTCAAAAGATACAGCTTATATTATGAAAAAACTGTTAAAGAATGTTGTTGACTTGGGTACTGGAAAAAGTGCGAAAATACAGGGATATACAATTGGAGGGAAAACCGGTACTGCGCAAAAGATCGACCCTTCAACTAAAACTTATTCAACTAAATATTATACTGCTTCATTTTGCGGAATGGTTCCGGCTATGAATCCTGAGTTTGTGGTTTTAGTAATTATAGACGAACCTAAAGGAAGCAGTTATTACGCCGCATCGGTAGCATCGCCTGTTTTTGCCAGTATTTCCAAAAGAATTGCCGAATATTTATGTATTGAAAAAGATTCTGAAAGATATGTATAAATAAAATGCTATACTCTATAATATTCACTTGTCAAGACAAAAATTAAGGAACAGCAATGCAGCTTAAAGATATATTATCTGACGATATGAATGTTCTTGTTTCCGGCAGCTTAAATGTTGAAATTTTAGGCATATCTTACGATTCAAGAACAGTTCAAAATGGATATATTTTTTTTGCTTTGCCTGGACATAATACCGACGGTTGTAAGTATATTAACGAAGCGATAAAAAAAGGAGCTTCTGTAATAGTAAGCCATTCAAAGATTGAAACATGTCAGTTTCCTCTGATTATTGCTGAGGACATTTTTAGGTTTATGTCTATTTTCTCGGCTAAATTTTATAATTACCCGGATAGGGAATTAAATATTATTGGCGTAACTGGCACAAATGGCAAAACTACAGTTACTTATATGATAGACAGCGTGTTTGCACATGCCGGTATTGATTGCGGCATGATGAGTACGATTAACTACAAATATAAAGATAAAGTTATAGAAGCTCCAAACACAACCCCTCAAGCTCCGGATATTTACAGGATTATGCGAGAAATGATTAATGCTGGAGTTAAGCATATCGTTATGGAAGTTTCTTCTCACGCGTTAAGTTTAGGAAGAGTTTACGGTATAGATTTTGACATCGCTGTTTTTACGAATTTAAGTCAAGACCATTTGGATTTTCACAAAACTATGGATAGCTATTTTGAAGCTAAGTCTGCTTTGTTTTGCTCGTTAGGAACAGGAACAAAGAAAAATATAAAATTTGCAATAATAAATATTAATGACGAATATGGCAAAAAACTTGCTGATATGGGTTTAAATAGTGAAAAGAAATTTTATTCTATATCAGATAAGATAAAGGCAGACTTTAAAGCCCAGAATATTTACATTTCAAGTTCTGGCAGCAGGTTTGATTTATTATATGCCGGTAAGACTGTTAAAATAAACATAAAACATTTTGGACTTCATAATGTCTATAATGCTCTGGCTACTTTAGCTGCTACTATTTGCAGCGGTATTGAGCTTCATAAAGTTATAGATGGGTTAAATAATACTAGGCAAGTTCCCGGTAGGCTTGAGCGGGTTGACACAGGACATTTGGGCTTTGAAGTTCTTGTAGATTACGCTCATACGGAAGATGCTTTGAAGAATGTCCTTCAAGCAGTAAAGAAAATTAAACATAAGAGAATTATAACTGTTTTTGGTTGTGGCGGTGACCGAGACAGAGCAAAAAGACCTCTAATGGGGAAAGTTGCTGTTGAGATGAGTGATTTTGTTTTTGTAACATCAGATAACCCGAGAACTGAGGATTCTAGTCTTATAGTTTTGGATATAGAATCAGGCATAAAAAGAGTTTATAGAACTAATTATAAAGTTGTAGTTGAGAGGGAGGAAGCTATAAAAGAGGCTGTCATGATGGCGGATAAAGGCGATATTGTTTTGTTAGTTGGCAAAGGTCATGAAACGTATCAGATAATAGGTTTAGATAAGATTCATTTTAGCGACATTGAAACTGCTGTAAAATATATAGCATTAAAAAATCAAAAGGAAAATATTTCAAGCGAGACTGAACAAGAGGAGTTTAGTTTTTAATGGAAATTTTTCATATTAGAGATTTAATACAAGTCATAGATGGCGAATGTATAATAGAGGATCCTGATCTTTTAGTAGAGGGTATTTCCATTGATTCAAGAACTATACGCAAAGAAGAAGCATATTTTGCGATAAAAGGTGAGCGTTATGACGGACATGATTTTATAAAAGAAGCTGTTGAGAAAGGAGCTTCTGTCATAGTTTATTCAAACAAGAATTTAGAGCCTTTTGCTTCTTTTTCGAAGTTTCCAGCAATGGTTAAAACTGACGATACTATTACTGCTCTTGGAAAATTTGCAAAATATTATAGAAGAAAATTTAAGAATGTAAGTGTAGTTGGTATTACAGGGTCAAACGGAAAAACTACGACAAAAGAAATCTTGTTTTCAATCTTAAATCATAAAGAAAAAACGCTTTCAAATAAAGGAAATTTTAATAACAGAATAGGTCTTCCTCTTTCAATATTTAATTTAACGTCTCAATATCAATACGCTGTTTTTGAGACTGGCACTTCGCTTTATGGAGAAATTGAAATATTATCGGATATTTTAATGCCGGACGTAGCAGTAATTACAAATATAGGTTTTTCGCACTTAGAGATTTTTGTTTCTCCGGAGGGCGTTTTTAAAGAAAAGAAAGTTTTATTTGAAAAAGTAAAAGAAAACGGTTGTTTAATTATAAATAATGATGATAAATTTTTACGAACTATAACACATGTCGGCACGCGCAAAATTATTACTTTTGGTTTAGATTGCCAAGCCAACGTAATCGCTGAAAATATAAAGTTGTTTCCCGATCAAACAGTTTTTAATATTTGTTTCAATAAAGAATCTTTAAAAGTTTTTATGCCTGTGAGCGGAAAATTCAACGTCTATAATGCTTTGTCTGCTGCTGCATGCGCACTAGGATTGGGGCTATCTTTAAAAGATATAAAAGCAGGTATAGAATTGTTTAGTCCTCCTAAAATGCGTATGGAGACTGTTTATGTTAAAAATGGTGGAATATTGATAAACGATGCTTATAACGCAAATCCTTCTTCAGTGAGAAATTCCATAGATGCAGTATTGCAGAGTTATCCAGGTAAAAAGGTAAATTTGGTTTTGGCGGATATGCTTGAGCTTGGCGATAAAAGCGACGAATATCATTTTGAGCTTGGAAAGTTTATTGGAGATAAAAAAATAAGTTCCATTAATCTTTTTGGGGATGTTATTTTTAATACTAAAATTGGTCTTGGCGATAAGAAAAATGTTTTTTATTCTAAAAGCTCAGATGAACTTTTAAACAATCTTAAAAATATTGATATTGATGAAAATTCTGTATTTTTATTTAAGGGTTCTAGAGGAATGAAATTAGAGGAAATTTTTACGAGATTTTATGATTTTTTAGAGAGCTAGAACCAAAGTGTTATATCATATACTGTACAGCTTTAGCTACATATTTACACCTTTCAATATTTTTCAATATATTACCTTCAGAGCTGGCGGTGCTGTTCTGACGAGTATTTTGATTTGTTTTATAGTCAGTTCTTATATCGTAAGAGAATTGACAAAGTTTAAAATTAAACAAGTGGTAAGGGCTGATGGACCCTCAACTCATTTATCCAAAAAAGGAACACCCACAATGGGTGGTCTTATAATATTATTATCTGTTGTAATATCTGTTCTTTTATGGGCAAGGTTAGACAATCGGTTTATTATTTGGCTTTTAATAGGATCTATTTGGTTTGGTTTTTTAGGTTTTTGCGATGAC
>JAITKL010000022.1 GCA_031278405.1 Endomicrobium sp.
AAATTCCAGACTTAGCTATAAACGTGGCAAAGATACTTTTTAACGAATTAACGAAACAAAAAAACTATGTAAAATCTATAATGTTTATTTAAAAATTCATAAATTCATATCTTAAAAAAACAAAACTCTAGATAATCTCAACGAGAGAAATATCTTCCAAGAAGTTGACGCCCTTAATTTTAGACAGTATTACAGTACAGTATTAAAAACAAATATCCGGGTGTGATTTTGTTTTTCAGACTCGGCGATTTTTATGAAATGTTCGGGAGGGGAGACACTCTATGGACTGTTATGGATTCAAGATTTTGCAGTAAGTATTAAAGTTTATATTCTATAATGTGAATGATTTTTTTCTTTGATTTAAAACTCAAAAAAATAATAATAGATAGAACATTTTGACGAAGACTCATTCAAGGATTTTGGATTAAATCAAAAAGAAATTATTCGCGCTTGTGGCGCTTTGGTTTCCTACATAAAAGAAATGCAATCGCAAGGCGCCGGAATTGAAGTACATAAATAATTCGAATTTCATGTACTTAACGGTCGCTATAAAAATCTTGAGCTATTTACCTCTTTGACAAATGGTAAATTTGAAAATTCTTTGGCTACCAGAGTAAAACATAATTTGGAGCAAGGACTATACGCAGATAATTCACTAAACCGTTTGCTAGATGTGTCCAAGATAGAGAATAGACAAATCTTGAGACAAAGGAAAGAGAGTCTTCAGTAATCAATAATCTTAAAATAGGATATACTTCCTATATAGAAGTAAGCAAATCTAATCTGACTTTAATTCCAAAACATTACGTTTGTAAATAGACAGTTGCTACTGGCGAGAGATATATAACGGAACGAGTTAAAATCATTGGAAGAAAAGATACTTTCTTCTCAGGAAAAAATTCTAAGGCTTGAAAGTGATATTTTAACTCTTTAAGACAGGGACTTTCCTTATATAGATCATATATTTTAAAGACTTCGCAAATTATTTCAGAAATAGACGTGTTTTGTGGGGGGGGTACTTCAGACACTTTAGAGTACAATTATGTCTGTCCAAAATTTCAAACAGTAAAGAGCTTTCCATCAAAGAGGGAAGACATCCAGTTGTTGAAAGAATATTAAAAACAGGCAATTTACAGCAAACGACATTTTTTAATGAACAATCAAAATAATGATTCTTGCAGGTCCAATATGTCTGGTAAATCAACTTATCTTAGACAGGTAGTTCTTTATTGTGATAATGGCTCAGATAGGTTCTTTCATTCCTGCGTCTAAAGCTGAAATAGATATTGTTGACAGAATATTTACGTGTGTAGAAGCTGGAGATAATCTTGCTGCCAGCGAGTCAACTAAGTCTTATGGCATACATGTGGCAAAAATTGCGGAGATGCCTCATTAAGTGATCAAGTGATAGAAAAAGCCCTATAAGATTTTAAATAAAATTGATTCTGCAGCTAAGTCTCAAAAGACAATGATAGACAGATGGATTTTTATGTTAGTCTGAGCTTCAAGAACCTCAGATTTTAGTAGAATTAAGAAATGTTGATTAAACATCGACGCTTTCAATTTACTCTGTCAATAGAAGAAAAATATATAAATATTTGTTTTCAGGAAACCATTAATAAAATAGCTGTGTGGGGTGGGGTGTAGAACACTTCTAATAGCTTTCATGAAAATATAAAAGTTTTGGGACAAATTTTTGACGTATCGTATATTGTTGTTGAAAATAAATGAGGCAATTTGTATATTTTTGATCAACACACTGTTGTGGAAAGAGTAAGGCGTGAAGCTTATCTTTCTCAGATAAAAACTCAATCTTTGAATCTGCAACAGTTGTTTATTCCTGAAACTTTTGACATATCTCCTAGCAGAGTGGCAGCTCTCAAAGTAAATATTACTTTGTTTAATGAGCTAGAAATAATTGTTGAAGAGTTTAGTTATAATTCATTTAGAAGTACTGTATATCACGCCGCAACCATCCTTTTACTTGTTCCCATGGCAGACCTACAGCTTATAGAATTTTAGACGAATGAGAGAAACCTTTAAACGTAAATAAACGGACTTAAATATGAGAAACACGATAATAGTTATCTCAGGACCTACTGCAAGTGGAAAAACAAAAAAAGCTGTTGAAATTTGCAAAGAAATAAACGGAGAAATAATCTCTTGCGATTCAAGGCAAGTTTATAAATATTTAGACGTCGGAACAAATAAAGAAGGTGTTTTTATACAAGACGGCATTCGTAAAATTGGAAAAATATGCCAGTTCTTGACGGATATTATAAACCCAAATGAAAATTATAATGCAATACAATTTGTTAAAGATGCAGATTCAAAAATATCTAAAATTATTAAGAATGGAAAAGTACCTGTTATAGTAGGCGGTACTGGATTATATATAAAAGCTTTACTTTACGGTCTTGACGAGATGCCAAAAGCCGATGAGTCTGTGCGAAAAGAATTGAAAAGTAAAACTCAAAGGGAATTGTATGAGAGTCTTTTAAAGTTAGATCCTGTTGCGGCAGAGAAAAATAAAAGAAATCCTCAAAGATTACTTAGAACATTGGAAATTAACATGCTTTCAGGGAAAACCATGGAAGCGCTTATTAAGAAGCCTAAAGCTTCAAGATATAATTTTAAGCATTATAGTCTTATAGTTGAAAATGATGTTCTTTATGATAGAATTAATTCAAGATGTAAGCTGATGATAGAAAAAGGAATGATAGAAGAGACAATTAAGATTTTAGATATGGGGTATGATAAAAATTGTCATGCATTGAGCGGAATAGGTTATAAACATGTAATTCAATGTCTTGATAAAAAAATTTCAATAGAAGAATTGATAACGGCTTTTGCAAAAGACACAAGACATTACGCTAAGCGCCAAAAAACTTGGTTTAAAGCTCAGCCTGACATTGAATTTGTATTAGGTTAGGTTTGTAAATATGGAACATAAAACTCTTATAAAAAATGTAGGGAAAACTTCTTTTGGGACAATCCTTTCAAGAATTATCGGATACATAAGGGACATGCTTGTCGCCTATTTTTTTGGAACGGGTGCGTTTGCCGACGCTTTTTATGTAGCTTTTAAAATATCCAACTTTTTTAGAGGGATATTTGGCGAAGGTTCATTTTCAGCGGCTTTTGTGCCTGTATTTAGTGAATATTTGCATACAAAAGATAAAAGAGAAACGCAAAAATTTTTGAATATTGTTTTTACGGCGTTGTTTATAACTCTTTTCATGGTATCAATTTTGGGCATATTTTTTGCTCCAGCGCTGACAAAGGTAATAGCTTTGGGATTTACAAATAACCCTGAGAAAATGCAACTTACTATAGATCTTACGAGATTGATGTTTCCGTTTATTATTTTTATTTGTCTTGCTGCCTTTTTACTTGCAATGCTCAATACTTTACATTCTTTTTTTATACCTGCTTTTGCTCCGTCAATGCTAAGTTTTTCTGAGATTTTTTATATGCTGGCTGTTGCTCCGATTCTTATTTCAGAAAACCAGATCAAAGGTCTTGCCGTAAGCGTTATAGTAGGTGGTGCTTTGCACTTTTTTGTTCAGTACCCCAAACTTAAAAGTTTAGGTTGGCATCTAAAATTTATGTTGGATTTAAAGCATCCCGGAATAAAGAAGATAGCTATTCTCATGTTGCCGTCTTTAGTCGGGTTATCCGTGGATCAGATTAATGTTTTTGTAGATAATATTTGCGTAACATTATTTTCTTCTGGAGCTGTATCAGCTCTCTACTATTCCAATAGAGTTATACAGCTGCCTCTTGCTATTTTTGGTTCGGCTTTTGCCGCCGTTTCTTTACCGGCTATGTCAAAAGCTTATGCTCAGAAAGATATGGCTGCTCTAAAAAATTCTCTTCATTATTCAGTTAGGTTTATAAACTTTGCTTTGTTTCCAGCAGCAGCAGGACTCATGACCATAGGATTGCCGATAATTAAGTTTTTATTTGAGCATGGAAGATTTTCATATGCGGGATCTATTATGACTAACAATGCTTTATTTTATTATTCTTTAGGTCTCCCTGCTTACGCTGCGACAAAAATTTTTGCTAACGCATTTTATTCGTTCCAAGATACTAAAACGCCTGTAAAAATTGCTATCTGGGCTATGATTTTGCATATTGTTCTATGCATAATCTTGATGCGTCCTATGAGTGTTGGCGGACTTGCTCTTGCCACAGCTTTGTCTTCTTATTTTAATTTTATACTGCTTGCGATATATTTGAGGAGGCATATAGGAAGATTTGGCTTGAGGTTGATAATATTTTCTTCTTGCAAGTCATTCATTTCTTCAATAATTGCTGCTATTGCAGCTTGGAATGCTTGCAAAGTATCTGACAACTTATTTGTTTCAGTACCTGCTGCTATAGCTTTGAGCTTAGTTGTCTTTGTTGTATCGTCATCTATTTTGAGATCTGAAGAGCTTAAGATATTTAAAAATGCCTTTGTCAGATAAGAGGGCGAACATTTATGTCTGTATGTGAAAATAAAAAACTTGAACAGATTCCAAAACTTCCAGGTGTTTACATAATGCGCGATGGGATAGGAAATATAATCTATATCGGTAAGGCTAAAAGTCTTAAAGATAGACTGTCATCGTATTTCAATGCAGACATAAATTCAAAATCAGCTGCTATTATAACAGCTATGTGTAAGATAGATTATATTTTATGCACTTCAGAAAGAGAATCGTTGATTATTGAAAGACAATTGATAAATAAGATTAAACCATACTTTAATTCTATGTGGAAAGACGACAAGTCTTATCCTTATATAAAGTTTTCAGTAAATGAAGATTTTCCACGTTTAACGTTTACAAGAAAAAGAATTGCCGATGGTTCTTTGTATTTTGGACCGTATCCTCAACTTTCCTATATTAAAAAACTTGTCCGTTGGCTTATAAAGTTTTTTAAAATTTGCCCGTGCAAATTAAATTTTATGCAATGCGAACTTCCTGAAGAAAAAGAGGTTAAATCTTGCATATACTACCACACGGGTATGTGTTATGCTCCGTGTATGGGTAAGATTACTAAAGAAGAGTATAAAAACAAAATAAAAGATGTGGTGTTGTTTTTAAATGGAAGATTTAAGAAATTGGAAGACGAGTGGCAAACACGTATGTTTAATTTAAGCAATAATATGCGTTACGAAGAGGCTAAAGAAGTAAGAGACAGACTTTATGCTATTGAGAATATGTCTGAAAGAGTGATGATTAACGAAATTACTCAAGATGAAATAAACAATTCTATTCAAAGAGCGGGCAGCATAAATGAATTGAAAAAAGTTTTAGGATTGAAAAATTCTCCTGTCGTTATAGAGGGTTTTGATAACTCAAACATACAAGGCACAAATGCTGTTGCCTCAATGGTTAGATTTCACAATGGCATAGCTGATAAAAAAAACTATAGACGTTTTAAGATAAAAACTGTGGAAGGCACAGATGATTTTGCCACTATGCGAGAAGTTGTTTTTAGAAGATATTCGTCGTTAATTAGAAAAAATGAAAAGCTGCCTGATTTAATTTTGATTGATGGAGGAAAAGGACAACTTAGAGCAGCCGCAAGTGCTTTGGAAGAGTTTCAGGTTAACATACCGATAATTTCTTTGGCAAAAAAAAATGAAGAAATATTTTTTCCTACTAAGGACAAAGCATTAATTTTAAGCAAGCATTCTGAAGCTTTAAAACTCTTGCAATCGGTAAGAGACGAATCTCATAGGTTTGCGTTAAATTATCACAGACATATGAGAAAAAAAGATCTTTTTGCCTAATTAAAATTGTTTAAAATTGTATTTGTGTTTAAATGAAAAATATAAAAATGCAAAAATAGTTTTTAAGGACTTTCCCTTATAAATTGACTAAAAAGGCATAAATTTATATTTATGAAAAAAATACCAAAATATATTATTAAAAAAATGACTAAATATCCTGACTTTTATAAGAAAGTTTGGACTGTTTGTTTTGAAATACCTGCGGGTAAAACATTGACGTATAAACAAATTGCGGAAAAAATAGGCTATCCCAAAGCTGCAAGAGCTGTAGGAACCGCATTGGCAAATAATCCTTTTGCTCCACTAATTCCTTGCCACAGGGTTATAAGAAGTGACGGTAAGCTTGGAGGATATTCCGCTTCAGGTGGCTTGAAGAAAAAACAAGCAATGCTTAAATGTGAAAAGGAAACAGGAAAAAATGCTTCGTTGGATTAAAGATAAGCATAGAAACGCTGTTATGAACATGTCTATAGACGAGATGTTATTTAACGAATATAGCGCCATTCCTGTTTTAAGAACTTATTGTTGGGATAATTCTTATACAACTATAGGCTATTTTCAAAAAGCAAAGGATGTTGTTGCAAAGGGTTTTGTAAGAAGATTTACTAGTGGTCTTATGGTAAATCATCAGCATGACGTTTCGTATTGCTTCGTTGCTTCGTCAAAATATTGGAATGTTTATGACCAAAATGAGACTTATAAGATTATTCATTCAGCTATAAAAAAAGCTTTGCAAGAATGTGGAATTTATGCGAGTATGCTTGAAGAAAAAATGGATCACGTGGATAATATTTGTATAAATACCTTTTATACTAATGATTTAGTTTTTCAAGGTAAAAAAATTGTAGGATCATGCCTTAGAAGAAGAGGTGACAAGTTTATTGTTCAAGGATCTATCCATGTTCATTTAGAGATAGAGACAGATACCACAGATTTGTTTTTAAAATTGTTTGCTAAAAATTTGTCAGCTACCATGAATAAAGATTTAACTGAAACAACTTTAAAGAAATCCGATATTGAAAAAGCTTTGATAATAGCTGAAGAAAGATATTCAAATGCTTTATGGAACAATAAATATTGATTAACTTTTAGATAATTTATAAAATTTTTGCATGACGATTTCTAATATTGAAAAAATAAAATGCCCTCAAGGACATCTTTTTGAGGTAAGTTTGCTTTCCGCTATAAGTGTTGCAGATAACCCTGAACTAAAAGAAGCTTTGATAGCGGGTGAAATTAACCTGGTTTCGTGTCCTGTTTGTGGAGAAATGTTCTTTGCTGAGCGTTTTATACTCTACCATGACAGTAAAAACGAACTTATAGCCTTCGTTTATCCTTTGAGTTTCCAAGAGCAAGCTGCTCAATGTAAAGCTAAAATGAAAAAAGAGTTTGAACTTGCATTAGCAAACTTTGATGAAAGACAAAAAATAAATTATGAGCCTATTCTTTTGTTTGGTATTGAAGACTTAGTTTTGTTGCTTCGTTCAGAGCAGAATATTGAGGACGAAGAAGCTATTTTAAAATATATTGCGCCGAAGTTGTCTATAAAAATTGTAAGAATATCTCCGCATCTTTCACACAGGCTCGGAATTCCGAAATTACTTCCCATGCCTAAAGATTTAAAAGAGCTAGACGTAAAAGCCTTAACGGAGAGTTTACAAACTCTTGTTAAATATAATCCTAACCTTTTGCATTATGCTGAACTATTGGAAAAAATATCAAAACGTATAATAAATATTTCAGATATAAAATAATGTTATTTTTTTCTTTGCGAACTGAAGTCTTAATTTTTGTCGTTACAATTTGTTTGTCGTCATCTTCTGTGTTGTTTGCCGATCTGAAAATCACTAGAATTCAAAAAACAGCAGAATTTTATGAAATTGTTTTAAACAACGATATTAAAATCTCAAATATATTTTTGAGAGACAATGTTTTAGAATTTCCTAAATACAAGAATAAGAACAAAACTTACAAACAAATTGTAGTTTTAAGAAAAGATTTTAAAAATTATCTATTAGGCGCCTTGTTGAGTAATAATATATTTTCAGGAAAATGCATAACATCTTTTAAGATAAATAAAATGTCGGTTTTGAAAGATAATAAGTCTATAAAAGCATTTGCTTCAATTATTTTTGACGATGATATTGAAGTTGAGTGTCGTATTATGAATGGCAAAAAAGGTTTATGGATAGCATGGCCTTCAGATTTGAAGCATTGCATTTGGATAAAGAATTTTACGTTTATAAACAAAAATTTGCAAAAGGATATTGAAAAAAAGCTGATTATAGATTATACTTCAATTGTAAGTTAATTGGTAATTATAATTATGCAAGAAAATATAGAGTCAGCAAAAGTATTATAGATATTTATGATTCTCTACAGCTAAATATAGTACTATGATTTGATTGTCGTTTGTGGTTTTAACAGGTCTCTTGTATGCCTATTGGTACAATGAAGCAGTTTTTATTTTTTCCCCATAGGCTTTTGTGCAATAGGTCTTACTTTTACAAGGGAATATCTTTTTCCGCATTTAGTGCCTGCGTAATTTTTTCTTTCCTTACCTTCCGCGTCTTATTTTTCTATAAAAAGTCAAAGTATATGGAAAAATTTTTATTTAAGAAAAATAGGGAATTCAAATCTGTTTAAAATACCAAACTACTCTTTACTACTCTTTCTAAATACAGAAAAGTATTTTATAAACGGCAGAAGCAATAAGGCAATCAATATAGACAAAATAATTCGATTCTATGGTATATGGAAATTTGTATATAAGCATATCCAAAAAACGAGTATGTAGAAGTTATTTTGAATTCTTTTGTCGGTCAAGTTAGTTCTAGAGGTCAAGTATTTTTTTTGAGAAAACACAATCAGGCTGGATTATCCTAAAGACTTTGGGTGTATTTCAGAGCAAGGATATTATACCAATTTGTAAGATTTATTGAATAAAGATGAAAGTTATAGTATCAACTCTGTCTTTGGATATTATATTGACGGTTGCAAAATTGTCTATTGGTTTTAAAATTGGAAGTAATATTCTTGGTTGTTTAATAATAGCGACTGATAAACAATATTCAGATAGATTTACAGATTTCATTGGATTTAGAAGAGTAACTGTTTTTGAAATAATGTCACACAGATCAATAAAAGATAGTTTGACCGGATTGTTGCTTAAACGTTATTTTTTGCAAAGATTGGAGTTTGAGATTCAAAAAACGTTTATGATTATAATTTTATACAAAGAATTTACAATACTAACGCCCTATACTAAATAAAAGAAAGATGCAAAATAAAATATTTGTCTTTTAAAATAAAAGAAGGTGTAAAATCGCTAGTCTTTAATGAAAATGGCAAAAAATTTAGTATTACTATTAAGTAAGCATTGTAGTAGGTGCAGATTCAAGAGAAATATCTAAATCCCAATCTTTTGATAAAATTGCTAATAAAGCTCTTTATGAAGCAAAAAGACAAGTCAAAGACAAAGTCATACTGTTTAAATCTTTATTGACACATTAATATTAAAATTGATATAAAATTCATTATGGATAGAAATTTGTCAGCGGTTTATCCTGGTAGTTTTGACCCTCCTACAAATGGACATTTAGATATTATAACAAGAGCTTCTAATTTATTTCCAAATATAATAGTGGCTATAACGGATAATGTTAATAAAAGATATACTTTTACATTGCAAGAAAGAATTGACTTATTGCGAAAATCTACTAAACATTTAAAAAATGTTGAAGTTTTGTCTTTTTCAGGACTTTTAGCTGCTTACCTTAACAAGATAAATTCTTTTGTATTAATAAGAGGATTGAGAGCTCTTTCGGATTTTGAATACGAATTTCAGATGGCTTTAATGAACAGAAAATTAAATAAAAAGATTGAAACCATATTTCTTA
>JAITKL010000035.1 GCA_031278405.1 Endomicrobium sp.
AGTATGATTAAAAATCCTGTGCCTACAAGAGCAGAAGTCAGCGATGTGGCTAATGCGGTTTTGGACGGAACTGACTATACAATGCTTTCAGCTGAAACATCAGTAGGGCATTATCCTGAAAAAGCTGTTGCTATGATGAGTAATGTTATAAAATATACATTGGAAAATAAATCAAAGATAGCTTAACTTTTTTATACAAAGAGTATCGCCTGTCGTTGTAATATTAGTTTTTGCTAATTTTTTGGGAGGATTTTTTTTGATTTAGATTGGGAGATAAAAAATGGAAATTGTTTATTCCTTGATAGCTGCAAGCACGGCGATAGTGGGTGCTTTAATAATTTTAATATTTCATAAATGGTCTGAAAGAAATTCTTTTCTTATAATAAATTTTGCGGCTGGCGTTATGCTTACTCTTGCTTTTGCTCATTTAATACCGGAGGGATTTGAGTTAAATTCCAATACGATGTTTTATGTCTTAACTGGTTTTTTGTTTATGTTTTTTTTACAATTTATTGTTTTATTCCACCCATGCCACGATCATGGCTGTCACACTCATACACATGTAGCTTCTGTTGTAGGTTTATCTCTACATTCAATTATTGATGGACTTATGATAGCCATTGGCTTTAAGGCTAATGCGGAAATAGGAATTCTTACAACGCTTGCTATTTTGCTTCACAAGCTTCCAGATGGAATAACTATTTCTGGAATTTTACTTCATAAAGGTACTTCTAAAAAGAAGATTTTTCTTTTTTCTCTCCTTACTGCATTATTTACGCCTCTTGGCACAATACTTGGTCTATGTTTGTTTAAAGAAATGTCCTTATATATGTTAGGGGCATTTTTAGGAATAACGGCAGGGTCTTTTATTTTTCTTTCAGCTTCAGATTTGATACCGGAAACACACAAGTCAAAGGATAAAATTACGTCGCTTATGTTGTTTGCAGGAGTGTTTGTTGTTCTTGTTGGAGAACGTATAATAGGACATTGATTTTGGAGGTTTTCAACAATGAATGAAATAAAGAAGTTTCCATATACCGATATTTTGGGTTGGTCTATATCAAGGTACGACAGATTCTCAAACTGCAAACGTCAATATTTCTACGATTATTACGCAAAGTATGATAAAGAAAATCCTCTTGAGAAAATTGTATTTTTAAAAAGTTTAACTTCAAAAGTTTTGGAAGTAGGAAATATTGTTCATGACGTTATAAGAGACATGCTTCGAAGATTTCAAAAGAGCTCAAAACCAATAAACAAAGATAAATTTTTTAAATATGCGTTTAATATGACTCAAGAATATTGTGATGCTAAAACTTTTTTTGAACATTATTACAATGGTGATTTAATTTCTGTTCAAGAAATATACTTAAAAGTTAAAAATATACTTGAGAATTTTTTAAATAGCCCCCGTTTTTCTTGGATTGAAAAGAACGCTGTTCCAAAAAGCTCAGAGTGGGTTATAGAACCTGCGGGTTTTGGAGAAACAAGAATAAATAATTATAAAGCATTTTGCAAAGTGGATTTTTTATTTCCCATAGGAGATAAAATACATATTATAGATTGGAAAACTGGCAGATGTGACGATGTTAAACATTCAAAGCAATTGACTGGATACTCTCTCTGGACGAACTACCATTTTGAAAAGAAAGCTGCAAATATCGTGCCAATGATTGTATATCTTTATCCTGAATATAAAGAAAAAAGTGTAAAAATTGATGATATATCCATATCTGAACTTGCAAATACTGTAGAATTAGAGACAAAAGATATGTATGAGTATTTGATTGATATTGAGAAAAATATACCTAAAGATAAAAAAGAGTTTTCTGTTGCCTGTAATACGTTTTTTTGCAAATACTGCAATTATAAAGAAATTTGCGGTGCAAGCAAATTTTAAAATTGATTTATTTTATCGGACATTAAATGGATTTTCTTGATATTATAATTATATACTTTTTATTTCAGCATAGTTATATTATATTTCCTGCTTTGTCTTGTTTTATTGGGCAAAGAATAAAATTAAATAAGATTTCATATCATTGGTTTATTTTATTTGCTGGTTGAAAAATTCTTTGTTAAGTTTATAGAGACTTCTCATATTTGACTTTTGGTTTATGTCTGTGATATTTTTCTGTTTATCAGAGCGGAAGTAGCAGATTTAAAATCTCTAAAAGCAGTACTAGTGTAATAAAATATTCTATATTTCCGTTAATATTATCCATTTGATCGGGTATTGTTTTTATGGTATTGTCGATTAAAATGCTTTGCGTTTATTTATTTCTTTGTTACGGCTTGGCTTCTTATTTTGTTTATGGAGTGCAGATATTACAAAGTTGCTTTTGAACAGAAGAACAAAATCTTGGCAATAATTGTCTGTTCGGTGTTTTGCAATGTGTGCATTTTAAAATTTTAATATTTCTGAATGTAGAAGATTCTGTAGAAATATTTGCTATGACACGAATAATAATAGCTTGTTCGGTGTTTACAATATCAAATATTTTAAAAATCTTAAAAGAGAAAAATGTAAAAATATATGATTATATTTCGTTTTATTGGAAACACATTCCATTGGACTCTATTTTAGTTTTGTTTGTTTCTCTTAGGATTCTTTTTCAATTATCTTGAAACAGATGCAAAAATATGATTATAGAAAATACAGATTCAGCAAGTACGGATATATTTGGAACATCTTCAATTATTTTTGAGAAAATAGATCAAATATTCAAATCTTTATCCAATTCGCCATTTTTAAAAGAATCTTCATCATCTAATCCA
>JAITKL010000047.1 GCA_031278405.1 Endomicrobium sp.
TGAAGAAGGAATAAAGCTTGAGGAAGATGATAAAAGCAATTATTTTGTTGAAAATGAGTTTTTTATTTTAAAACCAAATTAATTGCAAAACAATCAATTCCGCTATTTTTGCAAAAATCAGTCATATCCTCAATATTTTTGTAAGAATCGTCTATAAAAATAATTTGCTCAGGATTAAAATTAGTTTTTTCCAAAAACAAGACTAATCCTGGTATTTTGTTATCATTAATATGTCCGCGAATAACTCCGTCAGTTATTGAAAATTTTGAATTTTCCTCTATAGAAAGAGAAATAGTATTAAACCTAAACCCTTCTTCTTTAAGTTTTTCAGCTGTTGCACTTGTAGTTAAACAAAAAATAGGAATTTTTCTATATTTCATAAAATAAAAAAGATTATAGCTCTTAGGGATAGCTTTTAATTGGATGTCCAAAAGAATGCCGTCGTCATCGGTAATGCATATTATGTTCTTTTGCGATTTGGACCGCGATACATGAGAGGTTATACTTTTAATAGCTTTTTCCCAAGACGAGCTTTTTACTATTTCTATTTTTGGCGATTGTTTCGCTGCCGTGTAAGTTGCTAAGTTAATCATGATTGAAAAACATAAAAATAAATACTTAACTAATTTCATAAACATCTCCTTTAGTTTTAATCGTTTATCTATACTATAAACTATAACAATACATAAATATTGATATGTTAGATAACTAATAATAACTTTAATTTTAACAAATTAAATCTTAGTAAGCAATAATGTATTAAGAAACCGAGAATAAAACTTAGATTGCGCAACATAACTTAATAGTTTTTTTTATCTTTAATTCATTGCTTTAATAGTCTGAAAATAATAAAATCAATACGTTAATATATTATATTATACATTTTGAAAAAGGATAAATGAAATGATTCGCAAAGGTTTAATTGAAAAATATAGAAAATTCTTGCCAGTAAGCGATACTACTCCTATTATATCTCTTCATGAAGGAAATACATCGCTTATAAAAGCTAGAAATCTTCCCCAAAAAATAGGGTTTAACGGTGAAATATATTTTAAATTTGAAGGTATGAACCCTACTGGCTCATTTAAAGACAGAGGAATGACAATAGCTGTTTCAAAAGCTGTTGAGGCTGGAAGCAAAATAGTTATTTGTGCTTCAACGGGAAACACGTCTGCATCAGCAGCAGCTTACGCTGCAAGGGCAGGCATAAAATGCGTTGTTCTTATACCTGAGGGGAAAATAGCTTTGGGAAAACTGTCTCAAGCTGTTATGCACAGAGCTAAAGTTTTGGAAATAAATGGCAACTTTGACGACGCATTGAATTTTGCAAAAGAATTAAGTGGAAAATATCCTATAACTTTAGTAAATTCTGTTAATCCATACAGAATTGAAGGACAAAAGACAGCTGCATATGAAATATGCGAAAATTTAGGCGAAGCTCCTGATTATCAATTTATACCTGTTGGCAATGCTGGAAATATCACAGCGTATTGGAAAGGATATAAAGATTATAATAAAGCAGAACCTTCTAAATATGCTCTCCCAAAAATGATGGGTTTTCAAGCAGCAGGTGCTGCCCCTATAGTTGAAGGGCATCCTGTAGCAAAACCTGAGACAATAGCGACTGCTATAAGAATAGGAAATCCTGCTTCTTGGAAGACAGCAGTAGAAGCAAGAGATGAATCAAACGGCGTTATAGACAAAGTAACTGATGAAGAAATATTAGAAGCGTATAGAATTGCAGCAGCTACAGAAGGTATTTTTTGCGAGCCTGCCTCAGCATCGTCTATTGCTGGGCTTATAAAATACGTTAAGCTGGGTTATTTCAAAAATAATAAACTTGGAAAAGCTGTATGCATACTTACAGGGCATGGTCTAAAAGATTCAGACACTGCTGTTTCTAATGCTGTAAAACCTAAAAAAGTTAAAGCAAATATGAAAGATATAATAGATGCCTTAGGGTTTTAATTTTGTGAAAATAGAACTTATTTGCACAGGAAGTGAACTTCTTTCTGGAAAGCTTAATACAAATGCAGCTTATATAGGCTCAAGATTATTTAACATAGGTATTGAGTTATCCTGTATTACTGACATAGGCGATAAAAAACAAGATTTAGTAAAGCATTTTAACATTGCTTTTTCAAGAAGTAATATAATAGTTGTAACAGGAGGACTTGGTCCGACTTTTGATGATATAACTGTTGAAACTGCAGCTGAATGCTTGAATCTTCCAATTTATTCTGACGAGAGAGTTCTAAAGTCTATACAAGAATACTTTGCTAAAAAATCAATTTCAAAAATACCAAAAATCAATGAAAGGCAGGGTAATATACTTAGCGGTGCTAAAGTTTTGGAAAATCGTTTAGGTACAGCCCCGGGACAAATGTTGCATTTTGAATTTAAGAGTGATGGAAAAAAGTATCGCAAAACTCTGTTTTTGCTTCCTGGACCTCTAAGAGAAATGAAGCCGATATTTGAAGAAAACGTTGAACCGTTTTTAAAAAGTTATTCTTCGGGTATAAGGAAAAATGTTTCCTTACGTGTGTTTGGTTTATCAGAATCTGCAATTGCCGAAGCAATAAAACCTATTATTAAGGAAGCTAAATTTGGAGATTTGCAAGCTGTGGATTTTGGTATTTTGGCAAGCGACTCTATAGTAGATATAAAATTTACAGTTTCAGGCAGCGACGAGTTTGCTGTAGACAACTCAATAAAGAATTTAAATTTAAGATTTGGAGAAGTTTTAAAAGATAATATTTTTGGATATAACGATGATACTCTTGCGTCTGTAGTCGGAAAGTTTCTTATTCAAAAGAAAAAAACTGTTTCTTTCGCAGAGTCTTGCACCGGAGGGAAAATAGCGTCGGCTATTACAGATATTGCAGGTAGTTCTTTGTACTTTAAAAGCTCTGTAGTAACTTATTCCAATGAGTCCAAACTTAAAATTCTAGATGTAAAAGAAGAAACTTTGAAGGAATTTGGGGCGGTAAGCGAAGAGACTGCAAAAGAAATGGCTAGAGGTATTTTGAATCTTTCAGGAAGCGATTATGCTTTTTCTGTTACCGGTATTGCGGGACCTGGCGGAGGTTCAAAAGACAAGCCAGTTGGGTTAGTTTGCGTTGGTTTTGCCGACAATAAAAAAACTGAAAGTTTCAAATTCAATTTTGTCGGAACACGAAAAGATATAAGGGATAAAATAGTCAATACAGTTTTGGATTGCTTGAGAAAAAAATTGATTAAAAAAACAGTCTAAAAATGAAATAATCTCAAAGTTGATTCCTGTAGAAATAATCCGATTATTGCAGAGGAGATATGATGAAAAAACATCGGCTTTTTTATTTTGTTTATTTTTCTATGCGGATTGGCAGATTGTTCTTTTGGACAAGCTGTCCAACAAGAATTTTAACTAAACTTTGGAAGTTTTTAGATATTTTTATATGGTCGCATAATCAGACTTATATAAGCAAAATTGGACTGGCAAAGAAATATATTCGAGAGCATGGTATGGTAGACTAAATACATCTGCTATCAGAGACAGTGAAAGAGTATTACGGGTAAATAGTTTCTAACGATTCAAACTCCATAAGTTTGGATACAATAAGAATTTAATTCGGTATATACGTATAAAATATTTAATATTTAAAAATTTACAGCCGTACAATTCTTTTTATATTTTATCGCAGAATAATATTTTGGGATTTGGTAAAATACGTAGAAATCTGCTGATTTGAATCTACGCTTATAAATAGCTCAGTGAATACTTTAAAAGTTAGAGCAGGAGCTGCATTTAAACAAATTTTTAATTCTAAGAAAGATGTTGAAAGAGATTTCGGCAGCAAATCGGTTATAAATTATATTTTCGTGTTTCGTCAAAACACAAGATTTACTTCCATGCGAAGATATTTTATTGGGAAACAGAGGCTTATGACAGAAATTAGGATATATAGTTTTCAAGGATTGTAGCTCATAGCTTGGATTTAATGATGTTGAAAGGATGTTCTGTATAGCTTTAGGATTTTCTTTCAATATGTTTCAAAAGTAAATGATTATAAGGGAAAATATTGATGTCTAACATAAGGAATTTTTGCATTATAGCTCATATTGATCACGGAAAAAGTACTCTTGCTGACAGACTTCTTGAATATACTGGCACAATTTCAAAAAGAGAAATGAGAGACCAAATACTTGATGGTATGGAGCTTGAAAGGGAAAGAGGAATAACAATAAAAGCTAAAGCCGTAAGAATGAATTATACAGATAAGAGCGGTCAAACTTATGTTTTAAATTTGATAGACACACCAGGTCATGTTGATTTTACGTATGAAGTTTCAAGAGCATTGGTAGCTTGCGAAGGTGCGATTTTAGTGATAGACGCTACTCAAGGCGTTGAAGCTCAAACGCTTGCAAATACCATTCTTGCTAAGAATGCTAATTTAAAAATTGTTCCTGTTATAAACAAAATAGATTTACCCACCGCCGATGTTGAGAGTGCATACGAGCAAATGAAAGAAGGTCTTGGCGTAAATGCTGAACCAATTCTCGCAAGCGCTAAGGAAGGTATAGGAATAAATGAAATAGTTGATTCTGTTATTGCAAACATTCCGCCAGCAAAAATTATAAATGACGAATCTTTGTCGGCTTTAATTTTTGATTCTTTTTACGAATCTTACAGGGGCGTTATAGTTATAATAAGAGTCTTTGACGGCAAAATACGCAAAGGGATGAAGGTTCGTTTTATGGCTTCTGGAGTTGAACATGAAGTTCTTGAAGTTGGGCATATGAAAATAAAAATGATAGAGGCATCAGAACTTTCTTCAGGCGAGGTGGGATATGTAGTTGCTGGCATAAAAGATATTAGGGATATAAAAATTGGCGACACTATAACTGATAGTTCAAATCCAACAAAACACACTTACGAGGGATATAAAGAAATAAATCCGTTTGTTTTTGCGGGTCTTTATCCAAACAACACTTCCGAATACGACAGTTTGAAGACTGCTTTGGAAAAGCTCAAACTTTCAGATGCTTCGCTTGTATATTTTCCTGAAACGTCTGTGGCTTTAGGATTTGGCTTTAGATGCGGATTTTTAGGTTCTTTGCATTTGGAAATAATTAAAGAAAGACTTGAAAGAGAGTTTGATTTAAGCCTTTTGATTACGGCACCAAATGTTGTTTATAAGGTGAAAACAAAAGGTAAATATGTTACTATAGACAATCCTTCCAAATTTCCAATTAATGCCGATATTGAAGAAATTTGGGAGCCGTATGTTGAAGCTACCATTATTTGTCCTGTTGAATATTTAGGAGCTATGCTTGACCTATGTCAGAAGAGAAGAGGAAAACAGACTTCAATGAAGTATATGAATGTTAAAATAACTCTTTTGAAATATCATATGCCACTCGGGGAAATAATAGTTGGTTTTTACGATGCGTTGAAATCAGCTTCAAAAGGATACGCTTCTTTTGATTATGAACATATAGAACCGCAACTTGGGGATTTAGTCAAACTAGAGATTGTGATAAATTCAGAAGTTGTGGATGCTTTTACAGTTATTACGCATAAGGATAAAGCTCAAACTTCTGCTCATTATCTTGCTGAGAAATTAAAAGGCATTATCCCAAAGCATATGTTTGAAATACCTATACAGGCAAAAGTAAACAATAAAGTAATTGCCAGAGAAACAATATCGGCTATGCGTAAAGACGTTCTTGCAAAATGTTATGGTGGTGATATAACCAGAAAGCGTAAGCTACTTGAAAAGCAAAAAGAAGGCAAACGTAAAATGAGACAGTTTGGCAGAGTAGAAATTCCGTCAGAAGCTTTTGTGGCTGTTCTTAAAATAGATGAATAATTAAATTAATTAAATATAATATGATAATATGAAAAAGAGGCAAATATTATGGAATTAAAACTTTTTATTGCAGGAGGTATTGTTTTTGCAATAGCAATATCAATGCAGATTTTTAAAAAATGTTTTAAAACGCAGACTTCTAAAAAATTGTTTCGAAACGTTTATTCATGGGCTGATACTATTTGGACTTCTTTGATAATAGCGTCGTTTATTATGTTCTTTTTTATTCAGGCTTTTAAAATCCCGTCGGGAAGCATGAGAAACACTCTTCTTGAAGGAGATCATCTCTTTGTTAACAAATGTTTTTATGGTTTTAGAATACCGTTTAAATGCGTTGGAAAGCGTTATGCCGCTTTGAGGAAGATAGAAAGAGGCGATATTGTTGTTTTTCAATGTCCTCCTGAGGCATTGACGACTACCGAAAGAAAACATGGAGTTAAGAAAGATTTCATAAAAAGGTGCGTTGGTGTTGCTGGTGATAAGGTTGAAATAAGAGATAAAAAACTTTACTTGAACGATGTTTTCATAAAAGAAGTTTATGTAGCTTATAATGACGACTCTATTTTTGAAAGTTTTAGATTGTTTAAAAACGAAGGAGATTATCAGAAAGCTTGGGAAAAAGGAAATTTTACATCCATTTCGCCTGTTTTTATAAGAGATAATTTTGGTCCTGTTATTGTGCCCGAAGGCTGTTATATGATGATGGGTGATAATAGAGATTTTTCTTTTGACTCGCGTTTCTGGGGACCATTGCCTGACGAGTATGTAAAAGGAAAAGCTTTGTTTTTGTACTGGCCTGTAACGCGTTGGAGGTTTATATCATGACATGGATTGTATGGCTTACGATTACGGGAGTTCTTGTAATTTGCGAAATAGCAACTTCGTCTATTTTCTTTTGCTTGTGTCTTTCTATTGGTTCTCTTTTTGCTGCAGAAGCGTCTTATCTTTTCAATTCACATTGGATTGAAATTATGGTTTTCATTATAGTTTCAATTTTATCTTTATATTTTGTAGGACCTTTTTTTAAGAAAATGATAAAAAAGTCAAAAACTATAGAATCAAATGTTGACGCTCTTATAGAGGCTGAAGCTATTGTTACTAGTAAAATTACTCCTTTCAGTTCTGGTTTTGTGAAGGTTTCTGGAGAAATTTGGAGAGCCGAATCTATCGTTGAAATTTTAGAAGGCGAGCCTGTAAAAATTAAAAGGATAAATGGCACCACTTTGACAGTTGAAAAGTAAAGAAAAATAATAGAATATATGAATGCTATTTTAGGGATGGGGGTGTAAGATGACTATATTTTTAGGAATGATTGTGGCGTTTGTCGTGATTTTTATAGCTAATTCCGTAAAAATAATAAAACAGTACGAAAAAGGGCTTATTGAAACTTTGGGTAAGTACACAGGGACAAGGAACTCAGGACCAAATATTATAATTCCTATATTTCAAAGACTACTCAGAATAGATATGAGAGAACGCGTTATTGATGTTCCCCCACAAAGCGTTATAACAAAAGACAATGTGTCTGTTGTTGTTGACGCTATAATTTATTTTCAGGTTACAGATCCTGCAAGAGTGGTTTATAACATTGAGAATTTTGCACTTGCAGCTTTAAAGCTTGCTCAGACAAACTTAAGAAACGTAATAGGCGATATGGAATTGGACAGCACTCTTACGTCAAGAGAAAAAATAAACACGCAGCTTAGAGTTGTAATGGATGAAGCTACAGACAAATGGGGTGTAAAAGTTACAAGAGTTGAAATACAAAAAATTGACCCTCCTAAAGACATTACAGACGCTATGTCTAAACAGATGAAAGCTGAAAGAGAAAAGAGAGCAAATATTTTGGAAGCTGAAGGTTTAAGACAAGCTGCTATTCTTAAGGCTGAAGGCGCTAAACAGGCTGTTATTCTTGACGCAGAAGCTGTAAAAGAGAAGCAAGTCTTAGAAGCTATTGGTGAAGCCGAAGCTATAAGAAAAGTTGCTGAAGCAGAGAAATATAAAATTGAAATGGTTTATAAAGCTATACATGAGGGCAAACCTACAAACGATCTTATTGCCATAAAATATTTGGAGGCTTTGAGTAAAGTTGCCGATGGACAGGCTACAAAAGTGTTTTTACCTTTAGAGACTGCAGGAGTTATGGCATCTCTTGGAGGTATAGCGGAATTGTTTAAGAGTACGCCACAAAGCAGATAAAAATAATTAAAATTTTTATATGCTTATTGAAAGAGCATTTTGATTTATGCATATGATAGGTTTATATATACACATTCCGTTTTGTAGGCAAAAATGTTTTTATTGTGACTTTTTCTCAACAAAATACGATACTGATTTAGCCGATAAATATATTGATTCTTTGATAAAATATTCCCAAAAGTTTAAAAACAAAAAGATAAATTCAATATATATTGGCGGCGGTACTCCATCCGTTCTATCTTTTAAACAAATACAAAAACTTCTACTATCTTTAAGCAATACTTTTAATTTATCAAAAGTAAAAGAATTTACTTTTGAACTTAATCCAGAATCAGCTTCAAAAGAAAAACTGATTATTCTAAAAGAATTTGGCGTCAATAGGTTAAGCATAGGACTTCAATCTGTTGAAGATAAATATTTAAAGTATTTAGGGCGTATACATGATTTAAAAACCTTTTGTACCTGTTATGATAATGCAAAACATGAAGGTTTTGATAATATAAATGTAGATTTAATATACGGATTGCCAAATCAAACTGTTAGTAATTGGGAAAGTGTTTTGAAAAAAACATTACTATTTAACAGCGAGCATTTATCGCTGTATCCCTTATCAATAGAAGAAAATACGACTTTTTACAAAAACAACATCGTTGCAGATGACACATTGCAGCGTGAAATGTATGAAAAAACCGTAAAGGTTTTGGAACATAGTGAATATGTTCATTATGAAATTTCAAACTGGGCTAAAAAGAACAAAGAAGCTTTACACAATACAAATTATTGGTGTAACTTGGAATATATAGGACTTGGAGCTGGTGCTTTCGGATATTTTGAGAAAAATAGATATAAAAACATAGAAAATGTTGAAAAATATATAAATTTTATTGAAAGCAATATAGATTGTACGACAGAAAATGAATATATAGACGAAAAACTTTATGCTGCTGAAACAATAATGTTAGGACTAAGGCTTTTGTATAAAGGTTTATCTATAAAATGTTTCAATTCCCCACAAAATAAATCTGTTCTATTAGACTGTTTAAAAGAAAGAACTCTTATACAAGAGGAAGATAGAGTAAAACTTGCCAAAGAACACGTTTTTATTTTCAACCAGATCGTCTCAAAGTTTATGTAAGTCTAGTTTTTAATAATTCTCTCTTGACTTTATCATACTTAAATTTAGTTACATAAAAAAGTGTTTTAGTCTATTTTCACTCATAAAATGTATCTTTTAACTATCCGATCAACTCACATTTCACTTAAAATAACATATTTTATATTTACGCGCACGCATGTAAATAAATTATATAATCAAACTAGCATGTAGAAATTCTTAAGTCAAAGGAAGGTATTTGTAGATATGTTAAAAAGTATTTTGGGTAAAATTTTTGGTACGCAAAACGAAAGGGATATAAAAGCTATAAGACCGATAGTAGAAAAGGTAAATTCTTTTGAAACATCCATAAAAAACCTTAGCGATGATGAATTAAAGGCAAAAACAGCGAAATTTAGAGATCGTCTTTCAAAAGGAGAAACTTTAGACGACATTTTACCCGAAGCTTTTGCATGCGTAAGAGAAGCGTCTGTTAGAACAATAGGTTTAAGACATTTTGACGTGCAAATAATCGGTGGGTATATTCTTCACACAGGGAAAATTGCCGAAATGAAGACGGGAGAAGGTAAAACTTTGGTTGCTACGCTTGCAGCATATCTTAATGCTTTGCCTCAGACAGGCGTGCATGTTGTTACAGTAAATGATTACCTTGCAAAAAGAGACAGGGAATGGATGGGCGTGGTATATGAAAAGCTAGGTCTTACAGTAGGAAACGTAGGACATGATACAAGTAAAGAAGAAAGAAGAGTAGCGTATAACTGTGATATAACATATGTTACAAACAACGAACTCGGTTTTGATTATCTTAGAGACAACATGGTAATTACAAAAGAGGACAGAGTTCTGCGTCCGTTAAATTATGCCATCATAGACGAAG
>JAITKL010000078.1 GCA_031278405.1 Endomicrobium sp.
GTAATTAAAGATATTTTTCCTGAACACGGAGTTTTGGCTGAAGAAGACGGCATAAAAGAAACAGACAAAGATTACTGTTGGATTATAGACCCTTTAGACGGAACAGTAAATTTTGTTCATGGTTTACCTATGTTTTGTGTTTCCATTGGATTAAAATACAAAGATGAAGTTATTGTCGGTGTTATTTATGCGCCTGTAATGAAAGAAGTTTTCATAGCTGAAAAAGATAAGGGCGCTTGGCTTAATGGCAAAAGAATAAATGTTTCAAAAAATCAAGATATTATTAAATCTTTAGCAGCTACTGGCTTTCCATATTATTTTAGAAAAGACAGTCAAAGGGTAATGAAAAATTTTAACAATATAGTGCATGAAGCGCAGGGTGTCAGAAGACTTGGATCGGCAGCTTTAGATTTAGCATATGTTGCTTGTGGTCGTTTTGAATTCTTTTGGGAAGAAGGCTTAAAACCTTGGGATACCGCTGCAGGTATTTTAATGGTTAAAGAAGCGGGTGGTACAATTTCCGATTATGACGGCGACAAAGACCCTCTATTTAAGACAACTTTGCTTGCCGCAAACAATTGGACTATGCATAATAAAATTTTTGGGATTATAAATGGAAAAAGATAAGAAAAAGTATGTTTTAAAAATAATAAAAAATTTAAAAGAAACTTTTGGTTATATAAAATGCCCTCTCAGGTTTTCAAATCCTTTTGAACTTCTTGTTGCCGTGATATTGTCCGCTCAATGTACTGATGAAAGAGTAAACAAAATAACAGAAAACTTGTTTAAAAAATACAAGAGTTTGCAAGATTATGCTAATGCGGCTATATCTGAATTTGAAAGTTGTATAAAATCGGCAGGATTTTTTAGAAACAAAGCCAAAAGTATCATAAAATCTGCTCAAATGATATTAAGATTATATGATGGCGAAGTTCCGCAAACAATGGAAGATCTTCTTAAGCTTCCTGGCGTTGCAAGAAAAACTGCTAATGTCATTTTAGGGCATGCTTATTTTTGTAAAGTAGAAGGAATTGCGGTTGATACACATGTTATAAGAATAGCGAATTTACTCAAGCTTACAAAGTATAAAAATCCTGTTAAAATAGAAAAAGATTTAATGTTAATAGTTTCTAAACAGCATTGGACTAACTTTTCTCTGCTTATACAGACTTTAGGAAGAAATGTTTGCAAAGCGAGAAACCCAAACCATGCGGCTTGTCCATTAAACAAAATTTGCCCTTCTGTCAAAAATCTGTTCTGACGAAATATGTCGTTTTCTAAATTTGACAAAAATCGTCGTATTTTATACTATTATCTAAAGCAAATGTTAACAAAACCGATCTCTCTAAAATTATAATTTTAGCTTAAAAAAGTCAAGAGGAGGCGTATTATGACGGTTAAAGTGGGTATCAATGGTTTTGGGCGTATTGGACGCTTGGTATTCCGCGCAGCTCAAAACAGAAGTGACATTGAAGTTGTAGCTATCAACGACTTAATCAGCGTTGACTATATGGCTTACATGTTAAAGTATGATACTCTTCACGGACAGTTTAAAGGAGCTGTTGAAGTAAAAGACGGAAATTTGGTTGTAGATAGAAAAACTATTCGCGTAACAGCAGAAAAGAATCCTGCAGATTTGAAGTGGGGAGAAGTCGGAGCTGAATATGTTGTAGAGTCAACAGGTTTATTTCTCTCAAAAGATAAAGCCCAGTCTCACATTGATGCTGGTGCAAAATACGTGGTAATGTCTGCTCCTTCAAAAGATGATACTCCGATGTTTGTTTGTGGAGTAAACTTAGACTCTTATAAGAAAGGATCTCAGTTTGTATCTAACGCTTCTTGTACGACAAATTGCTTGGCTCCAGTAGCGAAAGTTTTGAACGATAAATTCGGCATTGCAGATGGCTTAATGACTACCGTACATGCTACAACTGCTACACAAAAAACTGTAGATGGTCCGTCTGCAAAAGATTGGAGAGGCGGAAGAGCAGCTTTAGGAAATATCATTCCTTCTTCAACAGGTGCAGCAAAGGCAGTAGGAAAAATAATTCCTCAATTGAACGGCAAATTGACAGGCATGTCGTTTCGTGTACCTACACTTGACGTTTCTGTAGTAGATTTGACCGTGAATTTAGCAAAGTCTGCCACATATGAAGAAATAAAATCAGCAATGAAATCTGCTTCAGAAAATGAACTTAAAGGTATCTTGGGATATACTGAAGATGAAGTAGTTTCTTCAGATTTTTTAGGTGATGCTCGCACGTCAATATTTGACGCAAAAGCTGGAATAGCTTTGACTCACAAATTTGTTAAAGTCGTTGCTTGGTATGATAATGAGTGGGGGTATTCAAATAAAGTTTTGGAGCTTATTGCCTATATGAATGAAGTAAATGGCTGATTTGTTTTGCATAAATTAACAATGTCGGCGCTATTATTATATTTGCGTAACTAGTATTACTAAACGAAGTCCATAAATTAACGATAAAAGACCGCGTTTGCGCACATTAGATTTGCGCTACGCGGTCTTTAGTCAAAACGGAGCCTTAAATGAAAAAGACACTTGCTGATATTGATGTAAAAGGGAGGAAGGTTTTAGTTAGAGTAGATTATAATGTGCCTCTTGATGCAAATCTTAAAATAATAAACGATAAAAGAATTATGGCAACTCTTCTTACAATAGAATATTTATTGAAAAAAAATGCAGCAATAATTCTTATGTCGCATTTAGGTAGACCAAAAGGTAAAGTTATCCCTGAAATGAGTTTGAAGCCCGTAGCCGTTCGTTTAGGTGAGGTCTTGGGTAAGCCTGTTAAATTTGTCGGTGGAGACTGTGTAAGCGCTGAGTCTAAAAAAGTGGCAAAAGATTTAAAGTCAGGACAAATTCTCTTACTTGAAAACTTAAGATTTCATCCTGAAGAAGAAGGCAAAAATGCTGCTGGCGAAAAAGACGAATATTCTATGGATGTTTTTGCCAAAGATCTTGCTTCTATGGGCGAGGTTTTTGTTCAAGATGCATTCGGAACAGTCCACAGATCACATGCTTCGACGGTAGGTATTGTTAAATATATTAAAGATGTTGTTGCAGGATTCCTTGTAGAAAAAGAGTTAAAGTTTTTGGGAGAAACTCTTGAGAATCCCGTAAGACCTTTCTTGGCGATTCTTGGTGGAGCGAAAGTGTCCGACAAGATAAACGTTATAGAAAATCTCTTAGGCAAGGTGGACTCGATTATCATTGGTGGAGCTATGGCTTATACATTCTTAAAAGCTCAAGGTGTAAGCACAGGGTTATCTTTAGTTGAAGATGACAAACTTGATTTAGCCGTGGATCTTCTTAAAAAAGCCAAAGAAAGAAAAGTTAATTTTCTGCTTCCTGTTGACCATGTTATTACAAGTAAAGTTGATTTTGCAAGTAAGAGTGTGCCTTCAGATGCTGTTGTAGAAACTACCATTGACGAAGTCATAAGCGGTGATTTTATGGGTATAGATATTGGAATCAAATCAATAGAAAAATTTGCTAAAGTCGTTAAATCGGCAAAAACAATAGTTTGGAACGGACCTTTGGGAATTTTTGAAATAGATGAATTTTCAAAAGGAACTGTTGAAATTGCAAAAATAGTTGCTGATGCTACAGATGAAGGAGCTATATCTGTTGTCGGCGGCGGCGATTCTATTTCTGCTGTGAAAAAAGCGGGGGTAGATGAGAGAATAAGCCACATTTCCACAGGAGGTGGAGCGTCTTTGGAATTCTTGGAAGGTAGAGATCTTCCCGGGATAGTCACTCTTCCATATAAATAAAAATGTTAATGTTCGGTTCGGTTGGCGTTCCTGCAAGTTTTCTATTAGGAAAGCATTCGGAACGCCAACAGTACGTAAAGCTAATTTGACACAAGTTGGTTTTTATTATAAAATAAATAACATTTATGAATCTTTTATTATTTGCTTTTAAGCTTGTTCATTATTTAGTATGCATAGGATTAATTTTTGTAGTTCTTCTACAGGCAGGAAAAAGTGGAGGAATGAGCGGTATTTTTGTTGGTGGTGGCAATTCCGATCAAATTTTTAATGTGCCTGCTGGTATGGGCTTTATAAAGAAGTTGACGATAGTTATGGCTTGTATATTTTTGTTTACATCTTTGATACTTACAAAACTTTCCACAAATATGAGTATGATGTCTATCATAAATCAATTTTCAAATATCCCTGTAACCGCTCCGGTTGTAGGTAAGTAGCGGGCGCTGGGGTGGCGGAACTGGCAGACGCGCACGTTTGAGGGGCGTGTCCTTAACTGGATGCGGGTTCGAATCCCGCCCTCAGCATTTTTAAAATCTTAACATTTTGCGGGTGTAGTTCAGTGGTAGAACGTCTCGTTGCCAACGAGAAGGTCGTGGGTTCAAGTCCCATCGCCCGCTTACTTAGAATAAATTCAAAGTCCTCCAAAAGCTGTGTTTTTGTCCGACGACAAAATTATATATAACTGAAAATGAATAAAAACAATAATTCTATCGCCCATTTAGCAAATAATTACAAGTTTTTAGATGTTTAATTTTGAGTCCTGAATTTTTTCAATATCTTTTATAGAATAGTCAATTAATTGAAAGAGGTATATTTTTCAATGTTATTTAAAGATTTTATCTTTTGGGAACTAAAAAGTTGCATAAAAATGAAACTATCTATCATATTGTTCAACTCATCATAGCATATATCTAATAATTTTTATCATATAATCTTAATCATCTAGTTAAAGGTTAATTATGAAAACACAAACAATAAAAAGTAATTTATAAAAAGCAAATCTCTGAAGTCAAGCTGAAAAGAACTAAGAATACTATGAGTTAGAAAAGGATAAAGATATGTTAAGAGAGATAAGAAGCAGTAAGATAGTAATGTTTTTTTTAGCATTTTTAGTATACTTTAGTTTTTATCTGTGCAGAACGAACATGTCGTACGTAAGCAAGAC
>JAITKL010000066.1 GCA_031278405.1 Endomicrobium sp.
TCTACGTTGGCATTTTTAGGCGCCTTCTTTGTTTTTATTGTAAATCATTATTATCAAATTAAAGATTATGCAAATACTCTATATGAAGGACTCAATATATTTGTATTTTTTGATAAAAATTTAAAAGATGAGGATAAAATATTAGAAATTTTGAATTCAGAAAGTTCAGTTTTTGTAAAAGAATATGTAAACGCCGCCGAAGCTTATAAAAAAACAGTTGAAAAAAATCCTCTTTTAAGCAATATTTCTTTACCTAATGGCTCAAAATTTCTACAGGCTTATGCTGTTGTTAAACCGAAATCTATACCAGACAATGACTTTTTGATTAAAATAAGAAATACAATTGAGGGAATTGCTGGAGTTGACGAAATAGTATTTAATGTATCAGATTTCCTTCATTATGCAAAGATTCAAAAACAATTGTTGTTATATAAAAAAATATTTTTTATTATTATTTCAGTTTTTTTTGTGTTTTTAGTTTTAAAGTTTGTTTTGGTCTATATTGCTGGCTTAGATATGCTAAAAAAAGCAAAAAAATTCTTTTTATACCTTTTATCAACGATTTTAGGCTTTTTATTGTTTTGGACTGTATGTAAGTATATTAATTACAGTTTGCTAATATCAGAAGCAGCAGTACTACTAATAATACCGTTTACTTGCGCGCTTGGGATTATGGTTGACAGAATAGACATAGAGTAAGTAATATTAAGATGAAAAGATATAATTTTTTAAAGATTTTTATTACTGCATCATTTATATTAAATATATCTGTTCATATAGGTTATGCTGAAACGTCAAAAACTAAACAACTTTCCGATATAAAACAATCAATAAGAGAAAAACAGATTGAAAAAGATAAGCTTGTTTTAGAGGAAAAAATCTGCCAAAAAGAGTTAAGAACCATTAATGGAACCATAGAAGAAACTGAAAAGAAAATAGAAAAAGTTTCAAAAGATATAGAATTAGTTTTTAAAAACCTTAATAAGTCGGTAAAGGATTATGATTCTGCTTCTTTAAGAAAATCAAACTGGAATAAGATTATTCTTGAAGAATTAAATCTTTTTCATAAAATGACATTTTCAAAGTCTTACACTAAAGACCCTGTGGAATATAAATTAAGGTTAAAATCTTTGGAATATGGTAAGAATAACTTTGAAAAAGAAAAAAAATCCATTGAAAGTTTGGCTTATGATCTGCAAAAATGGGAGAAATCAAAAAAAAATCTTATAAGCCTAAAACAAAGGGAAAGCGAGTTTGTAAATCAAAATAAAAATTTGTTAGAAGAAAAAAATAAAATTCTTAAAACAACTGCGGATAAAAGACGCCATGCGGAAAAAGAAATAAAGGCTTTAAACGACAGCGCAAAAGCATTACAAGCGTTGATAAATAAAATTAACTCTAAAAATGCTAAAAAAAGAGAAACAACCATAGGTGGTCCACCGACAACACAGATAAAAAGAAAAAAATCGCTGACTTGGCCTGTTGAGGGTAATGTAATTTCTTATTTTGGCAAAACTAAACATTCTGAGTTAGATACATATATAATAAACAACGGAATAAAAATAAACGCCTCAGACTATGCTAAAGTTAAAAGTATAGATTCAGGCGAAATAGTTTTTACAGGAGTTTTTTGTTCTTATGGAAAAGTTGTTATAATAGACCACAAAAATGCCACTTTTTCCGTTTATGGTTTTTTAAATAAAATATATGTTAAAGAAGGTCAAAAAGTGTCCAAAGAAGTGATTATCGCTGATGTTGGAAGAGAAAAAGATGCTGTCTTGTATCTTGAGATAAGACAAAACAATATACCTGACGATCCTCTTCTCTGGTTACGCAACAAGTAGTTTTGCTGTTGAGCCTTACGCGGCGATAAAGCGCAAAAAAATTAAACTCACAATTTCCCGAAGCAATACTGCAGACGAATTAGAATTTAATCTTATAAGAGAAAATAAAAGATAGAAAAAATATGTTTGACAACGTATATAAGGCTATCGGACTTTAGCGTTTGAAGCGATGAAGATATGAGAAAAGCTCTTTATGCTTTTAAAGATCAGGCATGAGAGCTTTTATTTTGGATTTACGCAATAATCCCGGGGTAGGCTTTTTTAGGATTCCGCAATTAAATTAATGTAATAAGTTTGTTTATGAAGATACAAAGCTTATTCTTACAACCAAATGACGCGAAGAAGAAACAAAAAGAGAATACTATATATACTAAACTAATGGCAAAGCGGACTTTGCAGATATTTCGTTTAAATGAAAAAATGCTAAAAACAGATGAAAGAAAAAAAAATATAATTAAGGACAAAGCTTTAAATAAAACCTTAGAAACTATAAAGGAAAATAAATTAAAGAAGCAATAGAATTTTCTAAAGCCTTAAATAAAAAGTAACGCAGGAGAATTACGTGTCAGGTAAAAACAAAAAAGAAAGCATTTTGATTAAAATATACCTAATATTTCTGTTTATTTGTGGCATAGTCATTTGGCTTACAATTCATTCTGCAAATAAACAAGAAATATCAACTGATGTTATTTTAGATAAAAAAATAGTTGATATTTTTTTATCTCATAATATAAAGCAGAACAACATTTTAAAACAATTTATAAGAGAAAGAATCTCTAACTCAACTAAGTGGAATGAGTTTTACAAAACAATAGAACTTAATAAATCTATAAAAATTAAAGAGTTTGAAAAATTATTTAAAAGGCTTGCTAGCTCAATGAAAATTGGATTAAGCAGAATGGATAATTCTGATGGCTCTGTAACTTATAAATTTTACTCTCCAAGCAGAACTTATTCAAATATTACTTTTGTGCTGAAAAAAGGTCACAGATAAATATGAATATACTTGCTCTAGAAACATCCTGCGATGAGACTTCCGCTTCAGTAGTTTCAAACGGAATAAAAGTAAAATCTATGGTTATTTCTTCTCAAATAAAAATACATGCCAAATATTTCGGCGTAGTTCCTGAACTTGCAAGTCGCGCTCATATAGAAAATATAAATCTTGTAATAGTAGAAACTTTAAAAAAAGCTAAAATAACTTCTCCCGATTTTTCAAAAAAAATAAATGCGATAGCAGTTACAGTAGGACCTGGACTTGCTGGTGCTTTGCTTGTAGGCACAATAGCAGCAAAAGCAATGGCAAGCATTTACAAAAAACCTTTGATACCCGTCAACCACTTGGAAGGACATTTGTATTCTGCTTTTATTGAAAATAGATCAATAAAACCTCCATTTTTAAGTGTAATAATATCAGGAGGACATACAGAGTTGATAATAATTGAAGATTTTGGAAGATATAAAATACTCGGTGGCACTAGAGACGATGCCGCTGGGGAGGCTTTTGATAAAGCTGCAAAAATGTTGGGCTTAGAATATCCCGGCGGGCCCGTAATAGACAAAAGAGCAAAAAAAGGAAACCCTACTGCAATTAATTTTACAAGACCTTATTTAAAGGGAAGTTGGGACTTCTCCTTTTCTGGTATAAAAACGGCTCTCTTGAACTATTTGAAGGCTAACCCAGTAAAGACCGAACAGCATTTAAACAATATTTGCGCTTCTTTCAGACAAGGCATAGCAGAAACGCTTTGTTTTAAAACTTTTGAAGGAGTAAAAAAATTTGATTTAAAACAAATAGTATTAGGAGGAGGTGTAAGCGCAAATTCTCTTATAAGAAGCATGTTCACACAAGAAGGCAAGAAAAACAAAATAAAAATATTTATGCCCTCGTTTATTTATTGTACAGATAATGCCGCAATGATAGGCTGTGCGGCATATCTGAAGCAGAAAAAATGTGGGCTGAATTATAATAAT
>JAITKL010000075.1 GCA_031278405.1 Endomicrobium sp.
CGATACATTCAATCTGAAAATATTAAGCAATTTAAACATCTTTTAAAAGAACAATGTAACCCTGAAAGCGATAAGGTTTTGATAGTAAAAGCTTCAAATCTTGACCATGGTGTTACTGGTATTGTTGCATCCCAAATGGTAAAGACTTACGCAAAACCTGTCTTTTTGTTTATAAGTGATGGGAAAGAAGCTACGGGCGCGGTAAGGTCGGTTGAAGGTTTTGATGTTGTCGCTGCTTTAGAGAGCGTAAAAGATATTCTCATAAAATACGGCGGACATAGTCAAGCTGCAGGCTTTACTTTGGAAGATTCCAAAAGTGACGAATTTATAAAAAGAATATGTGAATATGCTGATAAAAATTTAAAAGAAACATCGTTTTTAAATACTATCTTAATTGAGAGCGAATTAAAAATTTCAGACATAACGGTTAACTACTACAAACAAGTGGAAATGATGCAGCCTTTTGGCATAGGAAATTTATGCCCTGTATTTTCTATAAAAAAAGCGACACCTACAGAAATATCTGTTTTTGGAAACAGGAATGAGCATTTAAAATTTAAAATTTCCCAAAAAGGAAGTAGAAATGCAACAGCCGTCTTTTGGGGCAATTCTAAACTTGCTAAATTTATTCAATCAAAAATATTATTAGATATAGCTTTCAATATAGATTTAACTGGAAGAAGAGACAATAAAACAGCTCAGTTATACGTATTGGATATAAAGCCATCGTGCTGATTTTATAAAAATTTGGTACTCTCATCAATTATATGGTGGGTAAATCTAACTAGAAATCTTGAGTATTTGTGAACAGAACAATTGTAAACTTTTTTAGAAGAAGGGATATTTTTATCAAGAAATTTTTTGCTTGCTTTCTTAGTTCTAATTGGCGGTTGGTTATTTGGTTATATAGTTTTAATAATCTTGAAGCAAATCCCCTTTCAACAGGTAGTTATATATATGCAAACATATCTCAGTTGATGATACGCAACCATGATTTTGTAACATTGACCTTTGTTGACAAGCCTTTCTTTGGAGATTCAAAAGGAATGCTTTTGTATTGGTTGTCTGCAATTTTGTGGAAGTTTTTAGGATTTAATTCGTTTTCAATGCAACCACTTGAAGCAATTCTGTGCTTTTCTTGCATATTGTTTATGTTTTTTAGAAAAGCAATATGATTATATTTTTGCTTTTGTAAGCTCAAGAATTTTGATTCTTACGCAACAATCTTTGTATCACGCTAGAAGTCCGATGGAATTTTTGCTGTATTTTTTGCTTTTTCAGTTGTAAGTTTTTTTATTTTGCAGTTTCAAAAACAAATCGGCATACTATTATTTATTCGGTCTTTTTCTTGCGCTATTTGTGTTAATAAGACAATCTTTTAGGACTTATGATTTTGCCTGTAGTTTTTTTGTATTTTTCTTGTTTACTTGCTACGTTTCTAGCTTTGCCATGATATGTTGTCGCTTACAAAATGTACAGTGAAGTTTTTTTAAAAGAGTACCTGTCCACCTTTATTTTCTAAAAGTTCATCAGTATTATTTTATTGTTCCTATATATAGTTATAACTTTTATTTTTATAATGATACTTTTGCTATATTATGCGCATTAATTATTATTAAAAATTCTTGATGCTTGCCATCATATCTATTCTGTAAAGCTTATTCCTGCGATGACAGCAATAAAAGAGCCGATATACAACACCACAGTAAGACCTAAATTTTACTCTTCAATTTTTGAATTCTTTAACAGGGTGCAGAATTATAGTCGTTTATAATTCTTACGATAATAATGTTGAAATAGAAGACGTAAACGAGAAAGGTTTGTCCGACGAAGATTTTGACAGAATGATGAGATCAGGCAAAAGGTATTTTTTCTTTTTTATAGAGACTATTTTAAAGAAAAAGTTTCTGGCAACTACGGCAACTACAAAGTTAATATAATTACCAAAACAAATGAAGGTATTTTGTTTTCAAATCAGTTTAATATTCAGTAATTTGTTATAATGTTGCATAAGTTGGAAAATGGATGTAACTTTATTTATAGATGATGTGATTTAGACTATAAAAAGCTTATGGAAGTTGCTAAAAGGCGTCTTATAACAGTAACTATTCTCCTTATTCTGGATATGCTGTAGGAAGCGTTGTTTTAACAGAAGATGATAAAATTTATCTCGGTGTAAATATTTGAAAATGCTTCATAACGGCGGCAAGAAGCTTTATGGGCGTCCAAATCTGACATTTTTCCTTGTGGCGCTTGTTTCCAGGTTGTTCTTGAACTCGCTTCAAACGCTGATATTATTATAAATTCTCAAAATATCCCCCTAAAAATTTTTAAAATACGAGATTTGTACTTCATGTTTTTACAAAGAATAGTCTAAAATGAAAAATAATTTTTTCTAAGGACATTGCCCAAATTTCTCTTCTTTTTTGTCTGAATCTTAAAAACATATTGTGAGATGAACTATAAAAATTTGCAAAAAAACTTACAAATCTAATTCTGAAAATATAATTATAATATAGATATATATAATTTAAAGAGAGATCTTCTTTGATGCCTGTCTCATAAATTATATACTGAGAAGTAAGGATAAAGATATGTTAAGAGAGATAAGAAGCAGTAAGATAGTAATGTTTTTTTTAGCATTTTTAGTATACTTTAGTTTTTATCTGTGCAGAACGAACATGTCGTACGTAAGCAAGAC
>JAITKL010000020.1 GCA_031278405.1 Endomicrobium sp.
TCCCGGGAGATAAAGAAATACCAGCGGCAAGCCTTTCCTTTCTTAACCCTACAAAGAAACAATATAAGACTGTCAAAACACAGTCGCAAATAATTGTTGTAAGAGGTGAGACTGTTTATGCATTCGGTTCGTCTGAAAAAACAAAATTACTTCTTCTGTTACAAAAATTCAAAAACTTTTAGAAAGCGCGGAGCTTGAAGTTTCAAAAAATAACTTGGACTTGACTTTGAACTTAATCTATCAAGCTTTAATGAAATTTGTAACTATTAAAACAGGAATATTACCAGACAATTTATCCGGAGTTCAAATAAAAGAAAAATTGCTAAAGTCAGAAGTAGATGAAGTATATACTGCAAAAATAATAAAAATTTACGATAAACTTAACTTCTATAAGTTTGGACAAAGAGTCCATAGAAAATTTAATAAATGCCGTAAAATCTCTGATTTAAAATTTATTTCTAAATTTTTCCAAAGATTTAAAGATAAGTATTTGTCAAAGACGTAAATAACTATATAAAGAGTTCTAAATAAAAGATTCTCATCTTTATTATTGACCATCTTATTTATTGTTTTTAAAGAACAATAAACCTGAAAATAGGGCTTACTTAACGCTAGCTGTTTATGCAGTGTCTATCTTAGATGAAGATGTTGAGCAGAGGTTTACTCATTTTTTTTGGAGCATATGGCTTTCTAACTAACAAAACGGTTCCCTAAAAGAAGATTTTTAAATTATTTTCGTTCTAAAGGTGAGAAATGTATTCCAAAAAACTCTTTATATCATTAATGATCGGACATATGCCAGTTATCTTTGATTCCGAAAAATATAGATGATGAAAAATTATTATATTTATATGTTATATTAGAAGAAAAAAAAGATTGAGAATGGCAAATGCTAATGGAAGATTTATTTATAGAGAAACTTATTCCTAAGTATATATAAAAAGACTCTAATATGCTGTGCGCCTGCCTGTAGGTCTGTCAGAAATAATAGAGCGCAAATCAGCAAGTTATAAAAGATTTTTATGATAAGCAGTATCGTATAGAGAATATGGCTATTATATTAATAGGAGAGATTCTGATGATAGTGTCTTGGAAAAAGCACTAATGTCTTATTTTCATGCCGTTTCTAGCAAAATTTTGTTGAAGCATTCAGATTACAAATTTTCGCTTTCTGTAAATATAAAGGAAATCAGAATATAGAAATTATTACTGATTCTGAGCTTTCTATAATGCATCGGTTTATCTTATGTAAAAAATCAATTTGCAAAAATTTTGGATAATAGTTTAAGTTCTTTTAGAGAACAGTTGATAGGCAAGCTTATTTTAAGTATGTGATTGCCCAATGTTTTTCATATCTAGATGTGTCGTATATTTGGACTTATATTCAGGAAGAAAGAAAAAAGAGCTTATTATTGTTACGGCTAGACTAAATCTGGAATTGACGTTGCTAAACGTGCGCTTCTTGTTGAATTTACTTCTTTGGTTGCAGAAAAGAGATATGAAAAGTGTATATATTTCAAAATTTACGAATCACTTTTTATTAGGGACACTGTCAGAGTTTAGCTGATAACGATACTTTGCTTAATGCTGCAAAAAAATACTGTCCAACATTAGTATAAAAGAATTGAATGAAGCAGCAAAGAAATATTTTGCAGAAGACGACTTGACTGCCATTGCAGTTGTTCCTTAGAAAGAATTTCATCTAAAGATAAAATTAAAAGATAATTAAAACTTCGCATCCAAAGGAAAAATTGTAAATGATATTCTCTTGAACAATGTCACTGTTTCTGAAAAAATTTTGAATGAAAATATGGGATGCCAAAAACAAATGCTATTATTTGGACGTTTTCAAACGTCGCTATAGTTGTCTTGAAGAAAACTGATAATAAAGCAAACAAAATTGCGATGGAAGCTTTAGCAAAAGGGGATATTTTAAACACTCCTATAAAGATATTGTATCGGTGCAACTTGCCGCAGCTATGTTTATGTTTAATGTTTTTGTCGTTGGGAAATATTCTAGTGACGAATTGTCAAAGAAGCTTACCGATAAACAAGTAAGTCTTTATTTCAATATATCTGAATTTACGCATGGTTTTTCTGTATAGAGTGTAAATAAATAAGATAATATTAAAAAACTTTGTTTGAGCTTTTGTATTTGAATTTTACTAACCTTAGATTTGATTCTAAAACAGTTAAAGCTTATATTTCAAAACGCAAATCATTTGTTTCTTGAAAATGAAGATCAGGAACCGAAAAATAGTTTTTGAAAAGATTTTATAAAAATTATTTACGGGAACGAACCAGTATTTAAACCTTTAGAGTTTCCAGATATTGCAATCTTAATAAAAGTATCGTACTAAATATTGTTAAAAAGCTTTAAATCCTGCAGGTTATACATTTGTCTTTGTTTGGAAGTGTGTTGACGATTATTAATACTTTTAAAAAATATGCGGGGCATATGTAGCTTCTATCCCTGCAGTAAAGAAAAAAAATTCTTTGCTGCAACATAATGCCACTTGTCCAGAAGAAGTTAAGCATAATGTTTATAAGGGAAAAGAAGAGTTAAGCAGTGTCCGAATGAAGTGAATTATAAAAGAACAATAATTCTCAAAATGAAAAAGCCACAGCAGATATTTTGAAAGAATATTTAGAGATACTGTTCTTGTTGAAGATATCAGAATAAAACTTGGAAATACGTACAATTTACTTATTACTTAAAGAATTGAGTTTAGACATTTCATTTTCCTGTGCTGATCCGAACAAAGTTGACGAAAGCATTGCCGAAACAATAAAGGGCATAAATGCTATGATTCAGGTAATATTAATCTTGATATTTTAAGTAAAGCAAAAAAACCTGCAAGAGAAAGTACATGAAATTTCAATTCAAAACAATATCTGCACTTGCCTTGCAAGAAATTATGCAGACTTGGCGGGTATATTATGTTATATATGCAAACTATATTGCCTCTATGGACGAATTCCTCAAACTTTATGAACCTGCGTCTTTAAAAGATTTACAAGAAATAGCCAACAAACTTTTAAAGGCAGTTGCGTTCAAGTTGTTTTATACCTCTAAAAGTTGAGAATAATAGCTTTTATATTATAAAGGGCATATATTGCAAAAAAATGTCAAAAAAGTGATAATATTAAGGTAGTTTGAAAAGTCCAGACGATCAACTTAAGGAGGGTGTGTTATGGAAAAGTGGAAATGTTCTGTATGTGGAGATATTTATGATCCTGCAGTAGGTGATCCTGATAAAGGAATTGCTCCAGGAACACCTTTTGAACAATTGCCTGAAGACTGGACATGCCATGTTTGCGGTCAGCCGAAATCTGTTTTTGAAAGAGAATAATAAACAGGATGGTTTATGAAGCAAATATATTTGGACAATCAGTCTAACACAAGGCTTGATAAAAGAGTTTTTGATGTTATGAAGCCGTTTTTTCTTGAGCATTATGGCAATCCTCAAAGTATTTACTCTTTGGGTTGTACATCTAAAGATGCTCTTGAAATTGCAAGAAAACAGGTCGCAGATTACATACATGCTGATACCGACGAAATTATTTTTACTTCTTGCGGTACCGAATCCAACAATTTAGCTGTAAAAGGCATTTGCGAAGCGTTGAAATCTAACGGTAATCATATTGTCGTGTCTGGTATAGAACATTTTTCTGTTTTAAATGCTGTAAAAAAGCTTCAAAAAGATGGCTTTGAAGTAACTTATATATCTGTTGATGAAAAAGGAAATGTAAGGGTAGCTGAACTTTTAAGAGCTTTGCGGAGAAATACAGTTTTGGTTTCAATACAACATTCCAACATCGAAGTCGGCACTATACAAGATATAAAAAAAATAGTTTCAGCTGTTAAAAATAGCAAAGTTAATAATTTTGTTGTTTTTCATACCGATGCAGTAAGTTCAGGCGGCATGATGCCTATAGACGTAAAAGTTTTGGGCGTTGACGCTTTGACTCTATCGTCTTCACTGATGTACGGACCCAAAGGAGTCGCAGCTCTCTATCTAAAAAAAGGGATACGTATTGTTTCTCAGATGGACGGTGGTGTGCAGGAGTATTCTAAACGTGCGGGGACTGAAAATATTCCTGCTATTGTAGGGTTTGGGAAAGCCTGTGAAATAGCTAAAGAAGAAACAGCATCTAACAACAGGAAAATTAAAGAATTAAGAGATAAACTTATAGAAGAGCTTCCAAAGAGGATAGGATACATTTATTTGAACGGAGCTTTAGAGAACCGTCTTGTAGGAAACGTAAATTTTTCAATTGAATTTGTTGAAGGTGAAGCGTTATTTTTACTTTTAGACGCTAAGGGGATTATGGCGGCAAGTGGTTCTGCATGTGCAAATAAGAATCTTAAAATGTCGCATGTTTTAGACGCTATGAAAGTTGATGTTGCCGTCGGGCAAGGTTCAATTTTATTTACTTTGTCAAAATATAATACAGAAGAAGAGATAAATTATGTCCTTAAGGAGTTCCCTAAGATTGTTAAAAGTCTTAGAGAAATGTCGCCTCTATATTCTTATTTTATTAAAACTGGAAAAAGAAAATCCGCATGTCCATGTACAGATTTTGAAGACCATAATCACTATCACTGCGATATAGAATAAGTATGACTCTTAATTGTATTTAATTATTATAGTAATTTATAAAGACAGCTTTTAGGAGTTGCAATAGAGAAAGTTGGAAGAAGTATTGGAGGGCAGTATGGCATTTTATTCTGAAAAAGTTATGGATCATTTTGCGAATCCGAGAAATGTAGGAGAAATAAAAGATGCTGACGGTATTGGGGAAGTCGGCAATCCTGTATGTGGCGATATGATGGCTTTCTACATAAAAGTTAAAGATAATAAAATAGAAGATGTAAAATTTAAAACTTTTGGCTGTGGTGCGGCAATAGCCGTTTCTTCTATAGTTTCGGAAATGGCTTTAGGTAAAACGATTGATGAAGTTTTAAAAATTACAAATGACGATGTGGCTGAAGCTTTAGGAGGACTTCCTCCAAATAAACTACACTGCTCTAATCTTGGCGCCGATGCTTTGCACAAAGCAATACGAGATTTCAAAAACAAGAGAAAATAAAGATATTTTAGAGAGGTATAAAATGGGCAACTGTAATTTTAACTCTCGTTCCAGTAGTTGTTCATGCTACCATTGCGAAGACGAATTAAAAAACGGCTGCATGAGACCAACATTTTGTAAACCGTATGGACAACAAAAGACTAAAGTTTGTCCAGTGTGTCAAGCTGAATATTCTTTAGGATATGAAAAGTGCCCCGCCTGTTCCGTAATAGGTAAAGAAAGAGAATAACTATTTTATAGTTTATAAATTGTTTAAAGAATTTACTTTTAGAAGTTGGATTGAAATTGGGTCGTGAAAGGAGATTTTTATGGCTGCAAAGATAATAAAAAATGGTGTGTATGCTGTTGGAGCTGTTGACTGGAACGAAAGGCATTTCCACGGGCATACATACATGACAAAAAGAGGCGTTACATATAATTCTTACCTAATTATTGACGAAAAAATTACCTTAATTGACACTGTTCGCAAAGGTTTTGAAAAAGAACTTTTAGAAAACATTAGAAGCATAGTAGATCCGTCTAAAATAGACACAATCGTTATCAATCATATTGAGCCAGATCATTCGGGAGCGTTTCCAGAAGTTTTAAAAGTGTGTCCTAACGCTAAAGTTTACGGAACTGAAAAAGCAAGAGATGGGCTTTTAAAATATTACGGTATAAGTGTAAACTGGACTGCTGTTAAATCGGGTCAAAGTTTGAAGATTGGAAAAAGAACGTTGGAATTTATAGATGTTCCTATGATACATTGGCCTGACAGCATGTTTACATATTGCGCGTATGATAAAATCTTGTTTTCAAACGATGGGTTTGGACAGCATTATGCGACTAACAAACTTTTTGATGACGAGGTTAATTTTGATGTCTTAATGGAAGAAGCTCAAAAATATTATGCCAATATCCTTTGGCCATTTAATATGCTTGTTGCTTCTAAACTTGCCGTTATAAGCAAACTAAACATTGCCATTGATTTTATTGCTCCAAGTCATGGGCTTGTTTGGCGTAAACATATTTCTGACATTATGGAAAAATATCTTTACTGGTCTGCCCATAAATGCAAGAAAAGAATTGCGGTTGTTTATGAGACAATGTGGAATTCTACTGAAAAGATGGCGCGAAAAATTGTTGAAGGCATAACTTCAGAAGGCGTTGAAGCTGTTTTATTTGATGTTACAAAAAACGATAGAACAGACATTGCTTCCTATATGCTAGACGCTAAAGGTTGGATTTTTGGCTCTTCAACTCACGATGGAGAAATGCTTCCAGTAATTGTAGGATTTTTACATTTCTTAAAAGGCTCCAAAGCTATAGGGCGTAAATCTTTTGCTTTTGGCTCTTACGGTTGGAGTGGTGAAGCAGTAAAGCATATAGAAGATACTATTTTTAATATTACGACTTTTGATCCCTCTTTTAGAGTTGTTTTTAATCCTACAGAAGAAGAGTTAAATAAGTGTTTTGAAGCAGGAAAAATTTTTGCTTTAAAAATAAAGAATGAAGAATAAGCATTTATAGGAGGGCAAAATGAAAGGAATAGTATGCAAAGTGTGCGGATATGTGGCATTGGATGGAGAAAAAGGGATATGTCCAATATGCCTTGCAAAGAACGAATTTGAAGAAAAAGAAGAAGCATATAAAATTCCAGATTTTAAATCAGGTTCAGGGGAATCAGAAAAGAAACATATTCCAGATTTTAGTGTTGTCAAGGAATGCGGATTAATACCAAGCAACGGTTGCGGTGACGTACATGTGAAGATAGGAGAAATTCTACACCCAGCATTGCCAGAACATCATATAACGGAGATAACTTTTTATCTTAATAATAAATTTATAGAAAATGTCATGTTGACATCGGATATAAACCCAGTGGCAGTTGTACATATAAAGGAAGGAACAAAAGGGAAAGTACAAGTAATAGAAACGTGTAACGTACACGGCAAATGGTATAATGAAGTTGAACTAAAATAGGCATAAAAAGAGCAAAAGGAGGATGAAGAGTATGGGAAAGTCAGTAAAAGGGACAAAAACAGAAAAACATTTATTAGAGTCATTTGCAGGAGAGTCGCAGGCAAGGATGAGATATACATATTTTGCGTCAAAAGCAAAAAAAGAAGGATTTGAGCAAATAGCAGCAATTTTCACAGAAACAGCGGATAACGAAAAGGAGCATGCGGAGAGATTCTTTAAATTTTTGGAAGGAGGGACTGTTGAGATAAGTGGAACTTTTTCAGCGGGAATAATAAGCGATACAGCGGAAAACTTAAGGCTTGCGGCGGCAGGAGAGAACGAGGAATATACAAAACTTTATCCAAAAGCTGCAAAAGTTGCAGAAAAAGAGGGATTTTCGGAAATAGCAGAATGTTTTAGGTGGATTTGCGTAGCAGAGCAGCATCACGAGTTAAGGTATTTGGGACTACTTGACAATCTTGAGAATGAGAAAGTTTTTAAAAAAGACATGTCAATAAGATGGAAATGTCGCAACTGTGGTTATGTTTATGAAAACAAAGAAGCATTGGAAAAGTGTCCTGCGTGCCTGCACCCTAAAGCATACATGGAAGAATTAGCGGATAATTTCTAAATTTGTTTCAATTAAAATTAGACATTAAAATTTTCGGAGCGTAAAGGATTATTTTATGCTCCGAAAAAACATTTTGTTGCAGATAAACTTAGAAAAACAGTTTTGAAAATATACAGGTAAGAATTTATCCTTATCTATGACATAGTTTTAAATACGTTAATGCTTTAGCAATATAAAGATTACCATAAGTTAAGAATTTCTCCATTGTTACAATTCTCAACAAGAACATGACATGTCTCATACCAAATCTAACAAACATAAATGCAACTTTTCGCTAAATTTAAAGAATTCAAAAAAAGAGGTATAAACGATAAACTCAGGCGAACTTGCAAATTTTAGATTTATATTTGCAATATATTATTTGTTTTTTTACAGTTTCATACATGATTATTGACGCCGCAACAGCAGCATTCAAAGATTTAGCTTTTCCATACATTGGAATTTTAAACGACATATGTATGGAAAAACTA
>JAITKL010000026.1 GCA_031278405.1 Endomicrobium sp.
TAGTTTTTATCTGTGCAGAACGAACATGTCGTACGTAAGCAAGACGTTAATAAACATGGGAATGTTAGATGTAACTAAGTGGGGTCTGCTGGTAAGTTGTGGAGCAATAGTGTATGGAGCGATTAGAAGTTTTGCAGATATTTACTAAAAATTAGTTTTGGGTTGAAAAATAATCACATATAAGCAAGCGATATGTCTTGTTGTATTAGTTCAAGTTCCAACCCCCGCTTTTATTTTATATGTAAATTATAAAACAGATATTGATAATCTGGTTTTTATTTATGAGGTTTTTTGATGTTAACAAAGGTTGTTATAGCAGGCAGACCAAATGTGGGGAAATCCACTCTTTTTAACAGGCTTATAGGTAGGAAAAAAGCTATTATCTACAAAACGCCAGGAACAACTAGAGACAGAAATGATTATGAAGTTTCGTGGAAAGATAAAAAATTTATTGTTACAGATACCGCAGGTTGGAGCAAAGATGTTTTTGTTTTTTCTGTAGATATGCTGCGCCAACTGGATATAGCGATTGAACAGTCTGATATAGTTTTATTTGTGGTTGATGGCAAATTGGGCATTCACCCAGCAGATTCGCAAATTGCCCAGCAAATAAGACTAAGCAAAAAGAAAATAATTCTTGTAGTAAATAAAATAGACACGCAAGCAGAGGAAATTAAAGGATACGAATTTTACGAGCTTGGTTTTGATGATATAGTTTTTGTGTCGGCTAACCATGGTAGAAGCATACACGATTTGCTTGATAAAATTTGGGATAATATAAAGTACAATAGAAAAACAAAAAAAACTCAAGAAGTCTTAAAGATTATTCTTGTCGGAAAGCCTAATGTTGGCAAATCTTCATTTATAAATTCCATTACAAAAGAAGAAAGAAGCATAGTTCACGACATTCCAGGAACAACTAGAGATTCTCTTGCAGTTCATGTTTGCGTAAGCAATAAAGAATATATAATTATAGATACTGCAGGGTTGCATAGAGGAAGCAAAACAAAAGACGATATGGAATATCTCTCAACTTTAAGCACAAACTACGCAATTGAAGATGCAGATGTTGTTGTTTTAGTTGCCGACGCATCTCAAGGCATTGGCGAGACGGAAGTTAAAATAGCAAGACTTTTAATGAAAAAGAATAAACCTGTTATTGTAGCCGTAAACAAATGGGATTTGATTAAAGAAAGAGAAGAAGCTGCCAAATACTTTGAAGAGCAACTTAGAGAAAGAATAAAGTTTATGAGCTGGGCAGACATAATTTTTATATCTGCTAAAACAGGGCAAAGATTAGAAAAAATTTTCCAAGAAGCCGAAATTGTTTTTAAGCAATATACAAAACAGTTAACCCAAGAAGAGCTTAACGAAGTTATACGCGACGCTTTAGCAAGAAAACCTTATACGAGTAAAGGAAAAACTTTAAAAATGAAGGAATATTCTCAAGTTGCAGTAAAACCGCCTGTGTTTATTTTTTCAGTTAACGATATGGATCTTGTACATTTTTCCTATGAGCGATTTCTTGAAAATTGTTTAAGAGATAAATTTGGGTTTCGCGGCACACCGATAGTTTTAAAATTTAGAAAATATTACAGGAAAAAAGTGGAACAATAAAAATGTTGATAAAATTTTTATATTTGGTTTTTGCTTACTTATGCGGATCAATTCCTTTTGCATATATTGTTGCAAAAGCAGTAAAAAAAATTGATATCCGAAAAGTCGGTTCAGGTAATCCTGGGGCTACAAATGTCTTTAGGTCAATCGGAAAAGGCGCAGGGATTGTAGTCTTTGCCTTTGACACTCTTAAAGGTTTTATTCCTGTTTTTTTTTCAATATTTATAGGCAATTCTTTTTCTTATTCCGCTGCAGTGGCTATTGCAGCTATCGTCGGACATTTGTTTACCATATTTTTAAACTTTAAAGGCGGAAAAGGTGTGGCTACGTGGCTTGGTGTATTTTTGGCTTTAATGCCTTTGCCTTGTTTTGCGGCTTTTATGGTTTTCGGATTAGTCTTTTTACTTTCAGGATATATGGCTTTGGGGTCAATTGTTGGCGCAGCAACGCTTCCTTTAGCCGCTTATTTTGCGGATTGCGGATTAAAGTGTATAATTTTCTCTCTTGCTGCTGCGATGCTTATTGTTTATAAGCATAAAGCCAATATAATGAGATTGAAAAACGGCACTGAAAATAGATTCAAAATATTAAAGAGGAAATAAATGAGAATAACTGTTTTGGGTGCCGGATCGTGGGGGGCAACTCTATCGACTCTTTTGGTTGAAAACGGACATAGCGTAGTTATTTGGGAAATTGATGGTAAAAGAGCTAAGGATTTAAACGACAGAAAGATAAAACCTTTTGAAGCCGGAGTAGATTTGCCTAAAGAAATAAATATTACAAGCAGCTTGGGCAGTGTTAAGTATAGCGAAGGTGTATTGTTTGCTGTTCCATCACACTATATGAGATCTACCTGCTTGCTTTTAAAAGATAAAGGCATATCTTTAAATGGCAAACTTATAATGAGCGCTACTAAAGGTATTGAAAACAAAACGCTTTTGAGAATGTCTGAAGTAATAGAAAACGTTTTTCCTGGAATTTACGATAATATAGCAGTTATCTCAGGACCTAGTCATGCTGAAGAGGTATGTAGAAAAGTTCCGACTATAGTTACATTGGCTTCCAGAAATCTTGATATAGCTGAAAAATGCAAAAAACTTTTCATGAATGACTATTTCAGGGTTTATACACAAAGTGATATTATCGGTCTGGAAATAGGCGCCGCGTTAAAGAATGTATTTGCCGTAGCTGCAGGTATAATAGACGGACTAAAATACGGTGACAACACTAAAGCTGCAGTAATTTCAAGAGGGCTTAGGGAACTTATAAAAATAGGCGTTGTTTTAGGTGCCAAAGAACAGACTTTTTACGGTTTGTCGGGACTTGGTGATTTGGTGGTTACCTGTTTTTCAAAGCATTCAAGAAATAGATTTGTTGGGCAATCTGTTGGCAAAGGCAAGTCGCTTGAAAAAGCACAAAGAAGTCTTGGAATGGTAGCCGAAGGTGTAAAAAATGCAGTCAGTGCTTACGAGCTTGGCAAAAAGCTTAATATAGAACTTCCTATAATCAATGAAATTTATTATGTTCTATTTGAAAATAAAGATCCTATTGATGCTGTGAATGATTTGATGAAAAGAGATACAAAACAAGAATAAGAGAATAAAAAATGACAAAGAACGATATAGCTGTAGCGTTGTCAAAAATATTAAGTTCAAAAAAAGAAGCCGCTGTAGCTGTTAATAAAGTATTTGAAGAGATGGCAAACGCCTTAAAAAATTCCGAGAAAGTTGTAATTACGGGATTTGGCAGTTTTAATGCCTTTGAGACGAAAATAAAGAATGGACGGAATCCTAAAACAGGAGAAAATCTCGTTATTGCCCCGATGAAAAAGGTAAGGTTCAAGGCATCAAAAGATTTTTTTGACTTGAAGGAAAATAAATGACTCAAATTCCGCCTATACCTGACAAAGAGTATTTTTCTATCGGAGAAATATCTCAGATAACGCTTGTTCCAAAGCATACTTTAAGATATTGGGAAAGCGAATTCAAACTTTTGCGTCCTGTTAGGAAAAGTTCTGGTCGGAGAAAGTATCACAGGGAAGATGTTGAACTAGTTTTTAAAATTAAAGACTTGTTATATAATCAAAAATACAGCATTGAGGGTGCTAAGAAGTATTTGATAGGTGATAAACGCAAAAAACACAAAGATATGCAAGATACTTTGGAACTTAATTTAGAACGTATTCCTGACAACAAATTCTTGCAAAATATTAAAGACGAATTAAAATATATTTTAAAATTATTAAAAAAGTAAGTATAATTACAACTGTATTAAAAACCCATTAGAAATTATTCTTTTTCTTATTAAAAAGGAATTACACTTGGTGTTTTTGTTTTAAATCGGGCATGTAACACAGTTTGATGCTTGTTGGCGTATCAATTGGGCAAGGATTTTCATTTTTCAAACTGCACCAAATTAACACCAAACTACATCAATTAACACGCCGCATATCTTTATCAAAATATCCTGCATTTAGTCTGAACCACCCACAGTGAACTGGCATGCCGAAAAAGTGAACTGAACTACTACAAACAGCTTCTATAAAAATACTTCAATTACTTTAACAACTTTAACAGCCGTTAAAGCCGTTTACGGCGGCTTTTCCGTTTGAAGTATTATATTACTAACGCTTTGATAAAAGCAGAGCTGTCCCAAATTATTTTTCCATTAACAGCAATTTGTCGTATGCTGTTTTGGTTTATTGATATGGTTAAAATTTATTTCATGCGTCGGCGGAGGCGGATATCCGCAGTTTTTGTGCGGAGGCGGATAATAAGAAATTATAAAAGGAGTTGAAAAAATGACTGAAAGAGAACAGAGCGAATTCATTTCTAAAGCAACAGAAGTTTTTAAAGAAAGTAAAGACAAAGTAATTTTTATCGCAGGACAAATAACGGCTACAGGACTGAATGTAGCAATAGGCGTTGACACATTGTCAACTTCCATAGCCAACAATATATACAGTCACAATCATTTCTTGATTTTTGGCTTAGAAAACGTTGAGAACATTAACGCATTGGTGAACGCATTGAAACCACTCTACCAACCAAAATACCCGCTTGTTCTTGTTTTTGACAGCGATGAGAAAGGTCTTGCTAAACAATCAGTTAAGGCTCTAAAAAGAAAAAAGGTAGAATACGTGTTGTACCCTATTGAAATAATGCGAAAAGAAGGAATTAAAAAATCAATAACTCACATTGCAGAAACATTGCAAGACAATATTGCGACAAAAGAGCTAGAGAACATCAATGTTGGAAAGCAGATAAAAAATTACCTTAAAAGCATAGAGGAAAGCGCTTCTGCCCCAGCAATAAAAACTG